>NZ_JBJXHJ010000075.1:0-704 GCF_046487845.1 Pseudomonas sp. PHC1 | reverse complement strand
GAAAATAATTGGTCCACGCTCTCATTATGAAGGGAATTAAAGCATGCACACAAGACCATCACATGGTGTCAATCATACATGATGCTGGCACACTTACAGCTGGAGGGTCAATGATGGGTGTGCGTGTGCGTCATGGCCGTAGCTACCATTGAGGACACCGAGGTCATGTCCTCGGTATTTTTTTCTTGAAGTTTTGTTTAATTGTGAAGTGAAAATAGCCGACGAGACAATTATCCTTGCATCAACGGACCGTCATGTGACACGTACTTGAAGATTCCGCTGCCATGTCAAAACGAAAGTATCCGGCTATAGCCAGCGGTGGAGTGAAGCCTTGAAATCGCCAGAAATATGTTGTCTACATTTGTGAATTGGACTTGACCCGATTTTGCAAACTGTTCATTCATTGGATGAGCCCTTTTCTCCCTTTCCCAGCAGGCCGTGCTCCATTCCACATTTTAAGAACAAACAAAGAAAATAATATATTGCAGTTATAATTTTTAAATATACAACCATGGAAGTTGTAGAATACTGAAATAGGAGTTGATTTAAGTTGCAAAATTGGAAGTGATAAGAAAGAACTGGACCACAAGAGTGACCATGACTGAGAAATGCACAGCAAGAAAGTGGTATAAATACATCATGGATTACTTCTAGCTATTATATAAGATGTGGTTTTCTTTTTGACCTCGGTATTTGAAAAATCC
>NZ_JBJXHJ010000035.1:0-38365 GCF_046487845.1 Pseudomonas sp. PHC1 | reverse complement strand
TGGCGTACGGTTACCGGGATAGCGAATTCTTTTTCATGAAGATCAAGAGCGTGTTTCCCGGCAATCCGTGATGAACCGAAAAAAAGCCCCGCGTTTGCGGGGCTTTTCGTTGAATCAGCTGCCTTTGACCGTTTTGCCGTTGACCGTGCCGTCGAGGAGCATGATGTTGTACTCCTTGCCGTCGGTTTCGACCTGTTGCAGGCGGACCAGCAGGTAATCCCAGTCCTTGGCGAACCACAGGACGGTGATGCGCTTGCTTTGTGTCGGATCGCGGACGCGTTCGACCTTGATCGCATCGATCTGGCCGGCCTTGGTTTCGACTTTCTCCGAACCCAGCACGCGGAAGTCGTAGGTATCGACTTCGCCATCATCGACCACCTGATAGCTCATGCTTTTCTTGCCGGCGGCCACGTCATGCTGCAGCGCCAGTTGATAGGTGGATTTGTCGACCATGCCGCGGTTGAGCGGGATTTTCACCGCGTCGCCGCGGTCGGTGCCGGTCACCAGCTTGTTGGCCCAGTCGAAGTCCAGGTCAGCTTTTTTCGCCTTGCCCAGACCACCGCGTTCGAAGTGGTAGGACTGTGGCAGCAGGGTGTCCTTGTCCAGGGTCAGGGTGCTTTCCTCGGACAGGCTGGCAATCATCATCGAGGCCTTGAAGCTGAGCTTCCAGACGCCGTTGGCTTGTTTGGTCAGACTGCGTTCGGCGGTGCCGCTCATGGGCAGCTGTTTCCAGTCGGCGGTGTAGCTGGCGGAGAACGGTTGAAGGTCTGCCGCCTGGGCGAAAGGCAGGGCGAGCAGAGCGCAAGCGAAGAGCAGGGCGCGACGCATAAAATCTCCTAGTTTCGAATCAAGTGACCGCTGGCCCCGAGTAACTGGCCATCCAGTAAAGCACCTTGCTCGCCGAGGCTCAGCCGTCCTTCGGCGAACCAGCGTACGGCCATCGGGTAGATCAGGTGTTCCTGAGCGTGAACCCGCTGCGCCAGACTTTGCGGCGAATCGTGCAACTCTACCGGGATTACTGCCTGTACGACCAGTGGCCCGCCATCGAGTTCCTCGGTGACGAAGTGCACGGAGCAGCCGTGTTCGGCGTCGCCGGCCTCCAGCGCGCGCTGATGAGTGTTTAACCCTTTGTATTTGGGTAGCAGCGACGGGTGGATGTTGAGCAGGCGACCCTGGTAGTGACGGACGAAGTCAGCGCTGAGAATGCGCATGAAGCCGGCCAGTACCACGAGTTTGGGGCTGAATTCGTCGATCAGTTCGATCAGAGCGGTATCGAAGGCCTCGCGGCCCTCGAATCCCTTGTGATCCAGCGAGCGGGTGGCGATACCCGCGTCACTGGCGCGTTGCAGGCCGTAGGCGTCGGCGCGGTTGGAAATCACCGCAGCGATGCGGACCGGGCTGTCGCCGGTCCGCGTGCTGTCGATCAGGGCCTGCAAGTTACTGCCGGTGCCGGACAGCAGCACCACGACATCACAGGTGTTTGGCATCAGTGAGCCTTGAGGTTCTTCAGTTCGACCTGAGCCGCGCCTTCGGCAGCGACAGCGATCTGACCGATGACCCAAGGCTGCTCGCCGGCGTCACGCAGAGTATTCAGGGCAACTTCAACGTGTTCCTGAGCCACGCAGATCACCATGCCCACGCCGCAGTTCAGCACGCGGTGCATTTCGGTTTCGTCGACGTTGCCTTTCTCTTGCAGCCAGTCGAAGACGGCCGGGCGAGTCCAGCTGGCCACGTCAACCACCGCTTGAGCGCCTTTTGGCAGAACGCGCGGGATGTTGTCCAGCAGGCCGCCACCGGTGATGTGGGCCATGGCCTTGACGGCGCCGGTGTCCTTGATCAGCTTGAGCAGCGGCTTCACATAGATGCGGGTCGGGGCCATCAGCAGTTCGGTCAGCGGCTTGCCATCGAGCTGGACGGTTTCGATGTCGGCACCGGAGACTTCGATGATCTTGCGGATCAGCGAGTAGCCGTTGGAGTGCGGGCCGGACGATGGCAGGGCGATCAGGGCGTCACCGGTGGCGACTTTCGAGCCGTCGATGATGTCGGCTTTTTCCACGACGCCGACGCAGAAGCCGGCCAGGTCGTAATCTTCGCCTTCGTACATGCCAGGCATTTCAGCGGTTTCGCCGCCGACCAGCGAGCAGCCAGCCAGTTCGCAGCCTGCACCGATACCGGTGACCACGGTGGCGGCCACGTCGACGTTCAGCTTGCCGGTGGCGTAGTAGTCGAGGAAGAACAGCGGCTCGGCGCCGCACACCACCAGATCGTTGACGCACATGGCGACCAGATCCTGGCCGATGCTGTCGTGCTTGTTCAGGTTCAGCGCCAGGCGCAGCTTGGTGCCGACGCCATCAGTACCGGAAACCAGCACCGGTTGCTTGTAGCCGGCCGGGATCTCGCAGAGGGCGCCGAAACCGCCCAGGCCGCCCATGACTTCCGGGCGCGCAGTGCGCTTGGCGACGCTCTTGATGCGTTCGACCAATGCTTCACCGGCGTCGATGTCTACACCGGCGTCCTTGTAGCTCAGGGAGGGTTGCTTGCTCATGATCCAGGCCTTTAGGGGAGGGGATTCAGGGGTAACGACCGAGTTCAGCGGGAACGCCGAATCCGACAGGGGCGATTGCCTCACGCGAAGTTCGGGGTGCCCGGCTGTTGCCGGTCTGCGAAGGCGCGCGATTTTATCAGGCTTGAGGGGCAGCGGCCATCCTCACGCCGACGGGCAGGGGCATATCGGCCGAAATTTTTTGCAATTCACGCTGTAGGTGACATCACGGGTGCCTGTATAAGGGAACCGTCTATCGTTAGGACTGTGCAAAAACTTACCGCCCGCGTGTGAATGTTTTGCGACGGCCTGTGGTCTCAGGCTTGCATTACGGTTCACGCGGCCTGTTCCAGCCGCTCTTGTCGACGGGAATTCTCCATGCGTTTTTGTAAATTGCTGTTAGTGGGTGGCTTGTCTCTGATCAGCCTGACGACTCAGGCCGAAAATCTCAAAGGTCTTTATCAGGTGCGCGAACCGGTCACTGGCCAGTCGCCGGAAGAGCGTGATCGCGCCACCCAGGCCGCGCTGGATACGTTGGTGCTGCGCCTGACCGGCGACCCGAAAGCCCCACAGAACCCGGGGCTGGCGCCGGTTCGCAAGGATCCGCAGCAGATCATCAGTCAGTTCGGTTTCGATGCCGGGCCGCCGGAAGTGCTGAAAGTCGATTTCGACCCGGGAACTACCGAGCAGGCGTTGCGCCGCGCCGGGCTGGCGCTGTGGGGCGCTAACCGGCCATCGATCCTGAGCTGGTGGCTGAATGATTCAACCGAGGGTTCAAGCCTGGTGGGTGACGGTCAGGCCAGTGCCGCGCCTTTGCGCCGCGCCGCGCAGCACCGTGGATTGCCGTTGCGCCTGCCGTTGGCGGACTTGAGCGAGCAATTGGTTGCCACGGCGCCGGCACTCGAAGGTGCCGACCCGGCGCCATTGCGCAACGCTTCTGAACGCTACAGCGCCGACGCCTTGCTCGCCGTGCATGCCCGCGAAGACGGCGGACAGTGGCAGGCCAAATGGCAATTGTGGCTGGGCGATAAAAAAGAGGCCGGCAACGTGCAGGGCGCGGATCAGGCCGCCGTGGCGGATGCGGTGATGCTGGCGGTCGCTGAGCGTCTGGCGCCGCGCTTTGTCGCCAAACCGGGCGCGTCCGGCCAGCAGACCCTGGAGGTGCAGGGCATGAATCTGGAGCATTACGCGGCGCTGCTGCGGTTACTCGAACCGTTTGGCGTGCGTCTGCAAAGTGTCGATGCCGATCGCATCCTGTATCGGGTCAACGGCAGTGCGGATCAGTTGCGAGCGCAATTGTCGCTGGCAAGGTTGCAGGAACTGCCGGCCGAGGCGCCGGTTCCGGTCGCAGCGCCGCAACCTGCGGTGGCCGGGGCGCCGCCAGTCGTTGCGCCGACGCCGACGCCGGTGGCGCCGTCCCTGCGGTTCCGCTGGTAGGTTTTCTTTCTTATATATAAGCAATGGAGTGTTACATGGGCGATACGCGGCGTTGGTTCTGGCTCGGTGGGGTGCTCCTGCTTTGCGCGTTTGTCTGGTTGTTGCATCCGATCCTCACGCCGTTTCTGGTGGCGCTGTTGCTCGCTTATCTGTTCGATCCGCTCGTCGATCGTCTGGAGCGCCTGGGGTTGTCGCGCACCTGGGGTGTGATCGCGGTGTTCGCCCTGTTCACTCTGATCGTCACTGCGTTGTTGCTGGTGCTGGTGCCGATGCTCGCCAGGCAATTGCTGCGGCTCTACGAACTGGCGCCGCAAATGCTCGACTGGTTGCAACACACCGCTGTGCCGTGGGCGCAATCGAAGCTGGGGCTGTCGGACGGCTTCTGGAAATTCGACAAGGTCAAAGCCGCGATCAGCGAACACATGGGGCAAACCACTGACATTGTCAGTGTTGTGTTGAGTCAGGCGACGGCCTCAAGCCTGGCGCTGATCGGCTGGCTGGCGAATCTGGTGCTGATCCCGGTGGTGAGCTTTTACCTGCTGCGCGACTGGGACGTGATGATGGCCAAGATCCGTGGCCTGTTGCCCCGTGATCGCGAAGAGCGTTTGGTTGCCCTGGCGGGTGAATGCCATGAAGTGCTGGGCGCGTTCGTGCGCGGGCAGTTGCTGGTGATGCTGGGCTTGGGTGTGATCTATGCGGCGGGCCTGATGATTGTCGGGCTGGAGCTGGGGCTGTTGATCGGCCTGATCGCAGGGCTGGCGGCGATTGTGCCGTACATGGGGTTTGTGATCGGCATCGGCGCGGCGCTGATTGCCGGGTTGTTTCAGTTTGGAGGCGATCTGTATCCGATGATCGGGATCGTCGCGGTGTTCATGGTCGGTCAGGCCCTGGAAGGCATGGTGCTGACGCCCCTGCTGGTGGGGGACCGGATCGGTCTGCACCCGGTGGCGGTGATCTTTGCGATTCTGGCCGGTGGCGAGCTGTTCGGCTTCACCGGTGTGCTGCTGGCGCTGCCGGTGGCGGCGGTGATCATGGTGCTGGTGCGGCATGTGCACGATCTGTACAAGGATTCCGACATCTACAGTGGGGTGGATGAACTGGAGTTGTAATCGTGAAGCGCGGGCCGCCCGGTGGGATCACCGGTTGGCCCGTCTCATGCAGGCCATGGCGCCAAAGAAACTGTCATAAAACCAGCCCGTTAACGCAAACCTTTGATTTTGCTTGGGGTCTGTCGCATTGTGCGCTCCGCTTCACGGGTATAAACTTCGCTCACTTTACACAGAGGCCACTAACGGTTCCTCGGGAACTGTTCAGTCAGCATGAAACCGATTCAGCTGCCCCTAGGTGTGCGTCTGCGTGACGACGCCACCTTCATCAATTACTACCCAGGCGCCAATGCCGCGGCACTCGGCTATGTCGAGCGTCTCTGCGAAGCCGACGCCGGCTGGACCGAAAGCCTCATTTATCTGTGGGGCAAGCATGGGGTAGGGCGTACGCATCTGTTGCAGGCCGCGTGCCTGCGCTTCGAGCAGATGGGTGAACCGGCGGTGTACCTGCCGCTGGCCGAGTTGATGGATCGCGGCATCGAAATTCTCGACAACCTCGAACAGTACGAACTGGTCTGTCTGGACGACTTGCAGGTGATTGCCGGCAAGGCGGACTGGGAAGAGGCGATGTTTCATCTGTTCAACCGTCTGCGTGACAGCGGTCGGCGTCTGCTGATTGCGGCGTCCACTTCGCCGCGTGAACTGCCGATCAAACTCGCCGACCTGAAATCGCGCCTGACCCTGGCGCTGATTTTCCAGATGCGTCCTCTCTCCGATGAAGACAAATTGCGTGCCCTGCAATTGCGCGCATCCCGTCGTGGTCTGCACCTGACCGACGAGGTCGGGCATTTTATTCTGACTCGCGGTACCCGCAGCATGAGTGCGCTTTTCGATCTGCTGGAGCAGCTCGATCAGGCCTCTTTGCAGGCTCAGCGCAAGTTGACCATTCCCTTCCTGAAAGAAACCCTGGGCTGGTAAAACCGGGGCTTTCAGACGGTTTCGGCATATTTCAGGCGCCAGAAAACCCGCTTTCCTGTGGGTTGCACAGGCTGCGTCTCGATTCAAATAGGCTTAAGCGCTTAGATGTTAACGAGAAACCGAGAAGTCACAAAAAGATCGATTGAATTTGCAAATGAGGCTGATAGCGGGCATAGTCTCGGCTTCTTTACAACTATCAGCCACGGTCGTGCCCATGCTAAAGCGCTTCGCACCCCTCGTGCCTCTCGCACTCGTCACCCTGTTGTTCGGTTGCGCTGCTCATTCACCTGTTAACCAAGAGCAGCAACAGCAGGTTAAAAATTCTGCCACCGCCCAGTCTTCCGTTATTTACCAGGAAGAGCTGGACACCGAAAAAGAACTCGCCGACTTCAATGGCAAGAAGCCTTACCAGCTTCCGGTTCTGGCCGACAGCATTCTCGAACGCGGCATGTCCCTGATCGGTACCCGTTACCGTTTCGGCGGTACCTCTGAAGCCGGTTTCGATTGCAGCGGTTTCATCGGCTATCTGTTCCGTGAAGAAGCCGGCATGAATCTGCCGCGCTCCACCCGCGAAATGATCAACGTGGATGCGCCGCTGGTTTCGCGCAGCAATCTCGAGCCGGGCGATCTGCTGTTCTTCGCCACCAATGGTCGTCGCGGTCGTGTCAGTCACGCCGGGATCTACCTGGGCGACAACCAGTTCATCCACTCCAGCTCTCGTCGCAGCGGCGGTGTTCGCATCGACAGCCTGGGCGACAGCTACTGGAGCAAGACCTTCATCGAAGCCAAGCGCGCTTTGGCGAACGCTCCAACCGTGGTGACCGCTCGTAAGTAATCACTCGTTTGTCGCTACGCTTGTGGCGACAAAGCGGCCCTTCAGAGGCAATAGACCTAAACTTTACAAGGTGAAGTTAAAGTCTTACTTGAAGTTTGCCGCGTAGCCGCTAGAATCCTGATCTATATTGATGGCAAACCGCCTGCGTCCTAACGCAGGCGGTTTTGTTTTCTGTCGAATCGGCAGTCAAAGCCTCAGCCAGATCAGGATGTTCTGCATATGACGATGTCGGCCCGCTTTGCCCTGATGTTCTTCGCCGCGCTGCTCAGCGCCTGCGCCAGCCGCACTCCGCCGCCGGCGCCGATGGTTCGCGCCCCGATCGTGTTCGGATCTTCCCAGACCTTTTCGCCCGTTGCCGAAGACGTGCTGTTCCGCGCGCTCGGGCTGGTCGGCACGCCTTATCGCTGGGGCGGCAATACGCCGGATTCGGGCTTCGATTGCAGTGGCCTGATCGGTTTCGTCTACCGCGATGCCGCCGGCATCAGCCTGCCGCGTTCGACCCGCGAGATGATCGTCATGCAGGCGCCGAATGTCGGCAAGGAAGGGCTGCAGACCGGCGACCTGATTTTCTTCGCCACCAATGGCGGCTCACAGGTCAGCCATGCGGGAATCTACGTCGGGGAAGGGCGCTTCGTTCACGCGCCGGCCACCGGTGGCACGGTGAAGCTGGACAGTCTCTCGAAAGCCTATTGGCAAAAAGCCTATCTGAGCGCCAAGCGCGTTCTGCAGCCAGAGCATCTGGCGCATAACCCGTAGTCCAGAGACATAAAAACCCGTGGGAGCCAATGGCTTCCACGGGTTTTTTTACGCCTGTAGCACATTAGCGGGCCGCTGACACCCGCCATACCTTGTTGCCTACATCATCCGCCACCAGCAATGCGCCTTGCTGGTCGATCACCACGCCAACTGGGCGACCCCGCGCGTTTTCGTCCTTGTCGAGGAAGCCAGTCAACACGTCCACCGGTGTTCCGCTCGGTTTGCCAGCGACAAACGGTACGAAGATCACCTTGTAGCCACTGTGCGGTTTGCGGTTCCACGAGCCGTGCTGGCCGATGAATGCACCTTCCTTGAACTGCGCCGGCAGGCGATTGCCTTCGGCGAAGGTCAGGCCCAGTGACGCGGTGTGCGGGCCGACGGCGTAGTCCGGAGCGATGGCCTTGGCCACCATGTCTGGACGCTGCGGTTCCACCCGCGCGTCGATGTGTTGGCCGTAGTAGCTGAACGGCCAGCCATAGAAACCACCGTCCTTGACCGAGGTGATGTAGTCCGGGACCAGATCGCTGCCAATCTCATCGCGTTCGTTGACGGCCGTCCACAGTGCACCGCTTTGCGGCTCCCAAGCCAGGCCGTTGGGGTTGCGGATGCCCGAGGCGAAGATCCGGTGGTTGCCGGTGGCGCGATCCACTTCCCAGATTGCCGCACGGCCTTCTTCCTGGTCGAGACCGTTTTCGCCGACATTGCTGTTCGAGCCGACGGTGACGTACAACTTGCTGCCGTCCTTGCTGGCGATGACGTTTTTGGTCCAGTGATGATTGAGTGTGCCGCCCGGCAGGTCCACAACCTTGATCGGCTGGGTCTTGATCTCGGTCACGCCGGGCTCGTAATTAAAGCGCAACAGGCGATCGGTATCGGCGACGTACAGGTCGTTGCCGACCAGCGTCATGCCGAACGGCGAGTTGAGGTTTTGCAGAAATACCGTGCGGGTTTCGGCTACGCCGTCATGATCGGCGTCACGCAGCAGGGTGATGCGGTTCGGGCTGGGAGTGCCGGCGCCGGCTCGGCTCACGACTTTTTTCTGCACCCAGCCGCGAATGCCCTTGCTGTCGTCTGGTTTGGGCGGGGCGTTGGTTTCCGCCACCAGCACATCGCCATTGGGTAATACGTAGAGCCAGCGCGGGTGATCGAGATTCTCGGCAAACGCTGCCACCTGTGTGCCTGCCGCTGTGGTCGGTTTGGCGCCAGCCGGCCAGCCGACGGCCGGGGCGATGTTCACCGTCGGGATCAGGGTCTTGTTCGGTTCGGGCAGTTTGGGTGACGGGCCAGTGCCGTCGGAGACTTGCAGGCTGGAGGATTCACCACAGGCGGTGAGCCCTCCGGCGAGCATGATGACGAAAACGAACGGGGTTTTGCGCATTGTTGACCTTCCCTATGAATGCATTCCTGACCATAGAGAAGCACACAATCGCGATGGTTCAAACCTTCAGCCGCGGGCTTCCTTGAAAAGCACGGCAATGCCGGGGTGATAGTTACCGGCTTCACTGCGTAATTTGCGGTAGGCATAGGGGAAGTACCAGGCGACGGCGCAGGTGTGTTCCTTTTGCAGGTCGTCGACCATGTCCTGCAATTCTTCCGGGCTGGCGCTGTGCTGGGCTTTTTGCGGGGCGACGAACAGACAGCCGAGTTTCAGGTCGCTGGCGTAGCTGATGCGCTTGGCGTCGCTGGTGATATCCGCCAGGGCCTGGGTCAGATTCAGGCTGGTGACGCGCGGCCAGCGTTGGGTCGCCTGAATGAAGGCACGATCCTCGGCGCCAGCAATAAACAAATCGGCACGGGCGTTGCGCTCGCCTTCTTCGTTCTGTTTGCGGGTGGCAGTGTCGCGCAGCGTGACCAGTTCAGCCATCCACGCGGCGGCCGACAGCAGGCCAAGGTTGGCTTTTTCGTCGTGCCAGTAGGGCGTGTCATTGTCGCCGCGCACGGCGTTGTAACGGTCGATACAGTCAAACCAGCGTTCCAGCACCGGGCGCAGGAATTCCAGTCGCGGATTGCTGATGATCATGCCTTGCATGGTGCTCTCCCTTGTTATTGTGATGTGCTCTCTGCAGTCAAAAAGCATGGCTCTTTGATATCACTCATGGCAGTGTGGCACAAGATTGGCGTCAGTTAATTGATCGGCGGCAGTTATTCGCCGCACAAGTCCCTCTTCAATTGACGCTCCACCCCCAACCCTCTAACCTTCGCGGCTTGTTTCAGGTGCTCTGTGGCGCATGTCGACAGAGTGAAACAGGGAAGCCGGTGAGGCGGGTCTTCAAGCGATGAACCCTCACAATCCCGGCGCTGCCCCCGCAACGGTAAATGAGTGAAAGCTGCGTCTGATGCCACTGCGTAAAAGCGGGAAGGCGCGCAGCCAGGCACCAGCCGCTCATGAGCCCGGAGACCGGCCTGATCCATCCAGCGGCATCACGGTGGGCGATGCCAGGCTTGTTGCCGTCTATTCTTGTGCCTGCCCGCCGTTATCCAGCCTCAACGGAGAGCTCCCCCATGACTGATTCCCCCGAACGCGACGAGCGCCATCTCGCGCGCATGCAGCGCAAAAAAGCCGTGATCGACGAGCGCATCGCCAATTCGCCAGACGAATGCGGTCTGGTGCTGGTGCTGACCGGCAACGGCAAAGGCAAAAGCAGCTCGGCATTCGGCATGCTCGCCCGCGCCATGGGCCACGGCATGCAGTGCGGCGTGGTGCAGTTCATCAAGGGCCGCAACAGCACCGGCGAAGAACTGTTCTTCCGCCGCTTCCCCGAACAGGTGCGCTTTCATGTGATGGGCGAGGGCTTCACCTGGGAAACCCAGGATCGCCAGCGCGACATCGCCGCCGCCGAGGCTGCATGGGAAGTCTCCCGCGAGTTGTTGCGCGATCCGTCGATCGGTCTGGTGGTGCTCGATGAACTGAATATTGCCCTCAAACATGGCTACCTCGATCTGGATCAGGTGCTCAGCGATCTGCAGGCCCGCCCGCCGATGCAACACGTGATCGTCACTGGCCGCGGCGCCAAGCCGGAAATGATCGAGATGGGCGACACCGTCACGGAAATGGGCATGATCAAGCACGCCTTCCAGGCCGGTATCAAAGCGCAGAAAGGCGTCGAACTTTGAATCAACCACGTCACTGCCCGGCGGTACTGATCGCCGCGCCGGCCTCCGGCCAGGGCAAGACCACCGTCACCGCTGCGCTGGCCCGTCTGCATCGCAATCAGGGGCGCAAGGTTCGTGTGTTCAAATGCGGCCCTGACTTTCTCGACCCGATGATCCTCGAGCGCGCCAGCGGTGCGCCGGTCTATCAACTGGACATGTGGATGGTCGGCGAGCAGGAAAGCCGACGCCTGTTGTGGGAAGCCGCTCACGAAGCCGATCTGATCCTGATCGAAGGCGTGATGGGCCTGTTCGATGGCACGCCATCGAGCGCCGACCTGGCGCGGCATTTCGGCGTTCCGGTGCTCGGCGTGATCGACGGCACGGCCATGGCTCAGACCTTCGGCGCACTGGCCCTGGGCCTGGCGCGCTATCAGCCGGACTTGCCGTTCGCCGGCGTGCTGGCCAACCGCGTCGGCACCGTGCGCCATGCGCAGTTACTCGAAGGCAGCCTCACCGAAGGTCTGCGCTGGTACGGCGCGTTGTCCCGGGAAACCGGGATCGAACTGCCGAGCCGCCATCTCGGTCTGGTGCAGGCCAGCGAACTCAATGACCTCGACGTGCGCCTCGATGCCGCCGCCCAAGCGCTGGCCGGCACTTGCGAGGTAGCGCTGCCACCGGCCGTCGAGTTCGCTGCGCCTGAAATCGTTGAGACCGAAAAACTGCTCCAAGGCGTTCGGATTGCGGTCGCCCGCGACGAAGCCTTCGCCTTCACCTACGGTGCCAGCCTCGATCTGTTACGGGCGATGGGCGCCGAGCTGAGTTTCTTCTCGCCGATCCGCGATGCGCAATTGCCCGAAGCGGACAGCTTGTACCTGCCCGGCGGTTATCCGGAATTGCACCACGTTGCCTTGTCGCAGAACACCGCCATGCTCAAAGCGATCCGCGCGCATCACGCCGCCGGCAAACCATTGCTCGCCGAATGTGGCGGCATGCTCTATCTGCTGGACTCACTGACCGATGTCGAAGGCACCCGTGCTGATTTGGTCGGCCTGTTGAGTGGCGATGCGGTGATGCAGAAACGTCTGGCTGCGCTGGCCTTGCAGGAGGTCGACCTGCCGGAAGGCCTGTTGCGCGGCCACACCTATCACCATTCCCTGACTACCACCGAACTGATGCCGATTGCCCGGGGCCACAGCCCCAATGGCGGGCGCGGTGCGGAGGCGGTGTATAGGGAAGGGCGGATGACCGCCTCGTACGTGCATTTTTACTTTCCGTCGAATCCGTCGGCGATTGCCGCACTGTTGGTGCCATGACCGACAACGCTTTCACTGACGCCGAGCGCGAAGCGGTCTACCGCGCCATCGCCGAACGCCGCGACATGCGCCACTTCAGCGGCGGCACGGTCGAGCCTGACGTGTTGCGCCGATTGCTTGAAGCCGCGCATCAGGCGCCGAGCGTCGGCCTGATGCAGCCGTGGCGTTTCATTCGTATCAGCGACCGCGCCTTGCGTGGCCAGATCCAGAACCTTGTTGAAGAAGAGCGCGTACGCACCGCCGAAGCCCTCGGCGAGCGCAGTGACGAGTTCATGAAACTCAAGGTCGAGGGCATCAACGACTGTGCCGAAGTGCTGATTGCCGCGTTGATGGATGATCGCGAAAAACACATCTTCGGTCGTCGCACGCTGCCGGAAATGGACATGGCCTCATTGTCCTGCGCGATCCAGAACCTGTGGCTCGCCGCGCGTGCCGAAGGCCTGGGCATGGGCTGGGTGTCGCTGTTCGACCCGCAGGCGCTGGCCGATCTGCTGAAGCTGCCGGCCGGGGCCAAGCCGCTGGCGGTGTTGTGCCTGGGGCCGGTCAAGGCATTCTATCCGGCGCCGATGCTGGTACTCGAAGGGTGGGCGCAGGCGCGTCCGCTCAATGAGCTGCTGTATGAAAATTTTTGGGGAGTGAGTCAATGAGTGTGGCGTTGTTGAGTGTCGCCGCGGTTGCGCTGGATGCGCTGCTGGGTGAACCGAAACGCTGGCATCCGCTGGTGGCGTTCGGCAATTTCGCCGGGCGCATCGAGCAGCGATTCAATAGCGGTGGTCGCGGCTGGCGCAGTCATGGCGTCACCGCGTGGGTGATTGCGGTGTTGCCGCTGACCTTGCTGGCCACGGCGTTTTCCTGGGCGCCATATGTGGGCTGGATCGTCGAGATTCTTGCGCTGTATTGCGCCCTCGGCATGCGCAGCCTCGGCGAGCACGTCGAACCGGTCGCCAAGGCCCTGCGCGGCGATAATCTGGAAGAGGCGCGCAAGCGTGTGGGCTATCTGGTCAGTCGTCAGACTGATGAGCTGGACAGCACCGCCGTCGCCCGCGCCGCCACCGAATCGGTGCTGGAAAACGGCAGCGATGCGGTGTTCGCCGCGCTGTTCTGGTTTGTCGTGGCCGGTGCGCCGGGCGTGGTGCTCTATCGCCTGAGCAATACGCTGGACGCAATGTGGGGCTATCGCAACGAGCGCTTCGAGCGATTCGGCTGGGCGGCGGCAAAAATCGACGACGTCCTCAACTACATTCCCGCGCGGCTGGTGGCGTTGACCTACGCCTTGCTCGGCAAAACCCGACTGTCGCTGAAATGCTGGCGAACTCAGGCGCCGAAATGGGACAGCCCGAACGCCGGCCCGGTGATGGCTGCTGGCGCGGGTGCGCTGGGTGTCGAACTGGGCGGGCCGGCGATTTACCACGGCGAGCTGCACGAGCGCCCGCAACTGGGCGAGGGCGCAGCGGCGGATGCCGATTCCATTGATCGTGGCTGGCAATTGGTCCAGCGCGGGGTATGGTTATGGCTGCTGATTCTCTGCGTGGGGGCTGAATTCTATGCTTGAGCACGGTGGCCGGTTGCGCAGGGCGGCGCTCGAATACGGCATCGCGGAAGAGGACTGGCTCGACCTGTCCACGGGCCTGGCGCCGTGGCCGTTTCCGGTCCTGGACATTCCGCTGCGGGCCTGGGCGCGTTTGCCGGAGAGCGATGACGGTCTGGAGCAGGCCGCCTGCGATTACTACGGCGCCAGCCAGGTGCTGCCGGTGGCCGGTTCGCAAATGGCCATCCAGTTGCTGCCGCGATTGCGCCGGGCCGGCAAGGTCGGTGTGTTGTCGCCGTGTTATGCCGAGCATGCCGAAGCCTGGCGGCGCAGCGGCTATATCGTGCGTGAGGTGCTGGAACAGGAAGTCGATTTCTTTCTCGACAGCCTCGACGTGTTGGTGGTGGTCAATCCGAACAACCCCACTGGCCTGAACCTGACCCCGGCGCGCCTGCTCGACTGGCATGCGCGGCTGGCCCAGCGGGGTGGCTGGCTGGTGGTCGATGAAGCATTCATGGACAACACGCCGCAGCTGAGTCTTGCTCCGCATGCGCATCAAGTGGGGCTGATCGTGCTGCGCTCGTTCGGCAAGTTTTTCGGTCTGGCCGGGGTGCGGCTCGGGTTCGTGCTGGCCGAGCGCAAATTGCTCCGGTTATTGGCCGAGCAGGTCGGGCCCTGGGCGGTCAGCGGGCCGACCCGGGTACTCGGTCAGGCCTGTCTGCGCGACACCGAAGGCCATACCCGCCAGCGCATTCGCAGCGACGAGGCCAGCGAACGGCTGGCCGCGCTGCTTGAACGTCACGGATTCAAACCGCAGGGTGGCTGTGCGCTGTTTCAGTGGCTGATCACCGAACAGGCCGCCGCGTTACATGAGTTCATGGCTCGGCGCGGCATTCTCCTGCGCCTCTTCGGGCACAACAGCAGCCTGCGATTCGGGCTGCCCGCCGATACCGCCGACGAGGCGCGCCTTGAGCAAGCCCTGCAAGCATTTGCAATGGAGCGCTCTATGGAAAACCAATCAGCATGACCACGTTAATGGTGCAGGGCACCACCTCCGACGCCGGTAAAAGTACCCTGGTGACGGCGCTGTGCCGCTGGGCCACCCGTCAGGGCGTTGCGGTGGTGCCGTTCAAGCCGCAGAACATGGCGCTCAACAGCGCGGTGACGGCCGACGGTGGCGAGATCGGCCGCGCGCAAGCGGTGCAGGCCCAGGCGGCGTTTCTCGAGCCGCACACCGACATGAACCCGGTGCTGCTCAAGCCCAACAGCGATACTGGCGCCCAGGTCATCATCCACGGTCGTGCGGTCACCAGCATGAACGCCGTCGCCTATCACGACTACAAAGCCATCGCCATGCAAGCGGTGCTCGCTTCCCACGAGCGCTTGAGCGCCGCGTATCCGCTGGTGATGGTCGAAGGCGCAGGGTCGCCGGCAGAGATCAATCTGCGCGCCGGCGACATCGCCAACATGGGTTTTGCCGAGGCGGTGGATTGCCCGGTGCTGTTGATTGCCGACATCAATCGCGGCGGCGTGTTTGCCCATCTGGTGGGCACGCTGGAACTGCTGTCGCCGAGCGAACAGGCGCGGGTCAAAGGTTTCATCATCAATCGTTTTCGCGGCGACATCGCCTTGCTGCAACCCGGTCTCGACTGGCTGGAGCAACGCACCGGCAAACCGGTGGTGGGTGTGCTGCCGTACGTGATGGACCTGCATCTGGAGGCCGAGGACGGCATCGATCAGCGTCAGACCGACAAGGCCGAGCAAGTCTTGAAAGTCGTGGTGCCGGTGCTGCCGCGCATCAGCAACCACACCGATTTCGATCCGTTGCGCCTGCATCCGCAAGTCGATCTGCAATTCATCGGCCCGGGGCAGGCGATTCCGCCGGCCGACCTGATTATCCTTCCAGGCTCGAAAAGCGTGCGCAGTGACCTGGCGTATCTGCGCGCCAATGGCTGGGAATCGGCCATCCGCCGTCACCTGCGTTACGGCGGCAAATTGCTGGGGATCTGCGGCGGTCTGCAAATGCTCGGCGAGCAGGTGCACGATCCGCTGGGCCTGGAAGGCGCGTCGGGTTCCAGTGCAGGTCTTGGGCTGCTGGCGTTTGAAACACAGCTCGAAGCCGAGAAGCAGTTGCGCAATGTACGCGGGCGTCTGGCGCTGGAAGATGCCGAGGTCAGCGGCTACGAAATTCATGCGGGTGTGACGACCGGATCGGCGCTGGAAAACGCTGCTGTGTATCTGGACGACGGTCGTTGCGACGGTGCGCAAAGTCTCGACGGGCAGATTTTCGGCACCTACCTGCACGGCCTGTTCGAATCGCCGGCGGCCAGTGCCGCGCTGTTGCGCTGGGCCGGTCTGAACGATGTGCAGGAGGTGGATTACCACGGCTTGCGCGAACGCGATATCGAGCGGCTGGCGGATCTGGTGGAGAAGCACCTGGATACCGGGCGGTTACGTGAACTCTGTGGAATCTCCCCATGCTCCAGTTGATCCTCGGCGGCGCTCGCTCCGGCAAAAGTCGCCTGGCCGAAAAACTCGCCACTGACAGCGCGCTGACCGTGACGTACATCGCCACCAGCCAGCCGTTGGATGGCGAGATGAATGAGCGCGTCGCCCATCATCGCGCCCGTCGTCCCGCCGAATGGGCGTTGATTGAAGAGCCGCTGGAACTGGCTCGGGTGCTGCGCGAAAACGCCGGCCCCGAGCGCTGCCTGCTGGTGGATTGTCTGACGTTGTGGCTGACCAATCTGCTGATGCTCGATGACGCCGAACGCCTCGCCGCCGAGCGTGAAGCCCTGCTCGAATGCCTGGCGTCGCTGCCGGGTGAAATCATTTTTGTCAGCAACGAGACCGGAATGGGTGTCGTGCCGCTGGGCGAATTGACTCGCCGCTACGTCGATGAAGCCGGTTGGCTGCATCAAGCTCTGGCCGAGCGTTGTCAGCGAGTCGTCCTGACGGTCGCCGGCCTGCCCCTGACTCTGAAAGGACCTGCGTTATGACCCAAGCCTGGTGGCTGAACCCGTGCAAACCGGTGGATACGGACGCCGTTGAAAACGCGGCGGCGCGGCAGCAGCAATTGACCAAACCTGCCGGCTCCCTCGGCCAGCTCGAGTCGGTGGCGGTGCAACTGGCAGGATTGCAGGGCCGGATCAAGCCGACGCTGGATCAGGTCTGGATCGCGATTTTTGCCGGCGACCATGGCGTCGTCGCCGAAGGGGTTTCCGCGTACCCGCAGGAAGTCACCGGGCAGATGCTGCTGAACTTTGTTAGCGGCGGTGCGGCGATCAGCGTGTTGGCGCGGCAACTCGGCGCGCAATTGGAAGTGGTGGATCTGGGCACCGTGACCCCGTCGCTGAACCTGCCGGGCGTGCGTCATCTGAACATCGGCCCGGGCACGGCGAATTTCGCCAAGGGCCCGGCGATGACTCAGGCCCAGGGTGAACTCGCCTTGCAGGGCGGCCGCGACAGCGTGCTGCGGGCGAAGGCGGCGGGCGCGCAATTGTTCATCGGCGGCGAAATGGGCATCGGCAACACCAGCGCCGCCAGTGCGCTGGCCTGTGCGTTGCTCGACTGCCCGGTGGCACACCTGACCGGACCCGGCACCGGGTTGAATGCCGAAGGCGTCAGCCACAAGGCGCACGTGATCGAGCGGGCGCTGGCCCTGCACGCGGCGCAGCGTGGCGATGCGTTGCAGACCCTGTTCAATCTCGGCGGTTTCGAGATTGCGGCATTGGTGGGCGCGTATCTGGCCTGCGCTCAGGAAGGCGTGGCGGTGCTGGTAGATGGTTTCATCTGCACAGTCGCCGCGTTGGTAGCGGTGCGCCTGAATCCCGCCTGCCGTGAATGGCTGCTGTTCGGTCATCGTGGTGCAGAGCCGGGTCATCGTCATGTGCTGGAAACCCTGGGTGCCGAACCGCTGCTCGAACTCGACCTGCGTCTGGGCGAGGGCAGTGGCGCGGCGCTGGCGGTGCCGTTGCTGCGTCTGGCCTGTGATCTGCACGGGCAGATGGCAACCTTCGCCGAAGCCGCGGTAGCGGATCGTCCGACATGACCTTGCGTCTGGATCTGTTGCGCCACGGTGAAACCGAACTCGGCGGCGGCCTGCGCGGCAGCCTCGACGATGCGCTGACCGAAAAAGGCTGGGCGCAGATGCGTGAGGCGGTGATCGGGCTCGGGCCATGGGATCGGCTGGTCAGCTCGCCGTTGCAGCGCTGTGCGCGGTTTGCTGAAGAGCTCGGCGCACAGACCGGCCTGTCGGTGGTGCAGGACATGGCGCTGCAAGAGCTGCATTTCGGTGCCTGGGAAGGGCAGAGCGCGGCGGCGTTGATGGAAACCGATGCCGAGGCACTTGGTTTGTTCTGGGCCGATCCGTATGGGTTTACTCCGCCGCAGGGTGAGCCGGTCAGCGATTTTTCGGCACGGGTGCTGGCGGCGGTGACGCGGCTGCATGCGGCGCACGCGGGCGAGCGGGTGTTGCTGGTCAGTCATGGCGGGGTCATGCGTCTGTTGCTGGCGCGGGCCCGAGGTTTGCCCCGTGAACAACTGCTCAATGTTGAAGTCGCTCATGGCGCGCTGTTTTCGCTGATCGTCGAGGCTGACGGTTCGCTCAAGGAAGTGTGCTGACATGCTGCCCTTGTGGATCGCCCTGCAATTTCTCAGCAGTCTGCCGATTCGTCTGCCGGGCATGCCGGCGCCTGAACAGCTCGGCCGGTCGCTGTTGTTTTATCCGTTGGTGGGCTTGCTGTTCGGCGTGATTCTCTGGGCGCTGAACATTGCGTTGGCCGGCGCGCCATTGCTGTTGCACGCGGCCCTGTTGCTGACGGTGTGGGTGCTGCTCAGCGGCGCGTTGCATCTGGATGGACTGGCGGACAGCGCCGACGCGTGGCTCGGCGGTTTCGGTGATCGCGAGCGTACGCTGACGATCATGAAAGATCCGCGCAGCGGTCCGATCGCGGTGGTGACGCTGGTGCTGGTCTTGTTGCTCAAGTTCGCCGCGTTGCTGGCCTTGATCGAACAGCAGCAGAGCACGGCGTTGATCATCGTGCCGCTGATCGGCCGGGCGGCGTTGCTTGGGCTGTTTCTCACCACAACTTATGTACGGACCGGTGGATTGGGGCAGGCGCTGGCCGATCATCTGCCACGCAAGACCGGTTGGCAGGTGCTGGCGGGGAGTGCGGTGGCATGCATGGTGATCGCTGGGGTCAGCGCTGTCGTGGCGTTGCTGCTGTCGGTCGTCGTATTCGTCTGTCTGCGGCATCTGATGATGCGGCGACTGGGCGGAACCACCGGTGATACGGCCGGCGCCTTGCTGGAATTGCTGGAGATGTCAGTGCTGGTCGGGCTGGCCTTGTTTTGATAAGTAACTTTGATCTGTAACTTGATTTAACACAGTCGCGGGTATATACACGCATCATGCTTCCCTCTCAGTGTTTGTGCACCAACCTGCGACGCGCCGCCCGTGGCGTCAGCAGGCATTACGACGGCGCTCTCGACGGCTTCGGGATCAACGTTGCCCAGTATTCTCTGCTGTGCAATCTGCAGCGCCTGGATCAACCGAGCATTTCCGAACTGGCCGAAGCGATGGGCCTGGATCGCAGCACCCTCGGGCGCAATCTGCGGGTGCTGGAAGGTGAGGGCCTGGTGGCGCTGGCCGAAGGCGAAGACATGCGTAACCGCATCGTCCGGCTCACCGAAACCGGTGCGCAACGCCTGGCAGCTGCCTTGCCGGCCTGGGAAGCGGCGCAGCAGCGGTTGATCGACCGACTGGGTGCCGAGAAGCGTGAAACCTTGCTGCGGCTATTGGATGAACTGGCCTGAGGGCCGGTTTTTTCCGAATGTAAGCGGGTATATACCCGCGACTGGAGAATAACAATGAGTTCGATGTGGCGTACGTGCGGTTGGGTGTTGCTGGGGAGTGCGCTGATTCTGGCGTTGTCATTGGGCGTGCGGCACGGCTTCGGGCTGTTTCTGTCGCCCATGAGCGCCCAGTTCGGCTGGGGCCGTGAAGTGTTCGCCTTCGCCATCGCCTTGCAGAACCTGATCTGGGGCCTGGCGCAACCGTTCACCGGCGCGCTGGCCGACCGTTTCGGCGCGGCGAAAGTGGTGCTGATCGGCGGCGTGCTCTACGCCTTGGGCCTGGTGTTCATGGGCCTGTCGGAAACTGCTTTGGGCTTGTCCCTGAGTGCCGGTTTGTTGATCGGCATCGGACTGTCCGGGACCTCGTTCTCGGTGATTCTCGGCGTCGTCGGCCGCGCCGTGCCACCGGAGAAACGCAGCATGGGCATGGGCATTGCCAGTGCCGCCGGTTCATTCGGCCAGTTCGCCATGTTGCCGGGCACCCTCGGGCTGATCGGCTGGCTCGGCTGGTCGGCGGCATTGTTGGTGCTGGGCCTGCTGGTGGCGCTGATCGTGCCACTGGTGAGTATGCTCAAGGACAAACCGCTGCCGGTGCTCGGGCATGAACAAACCCTGTCCGAAGCCCTGCGCGAGGCCTGCTCGCACTCCGGGTTCTGGCTGCTGGCGTTCGGCTTTTTCGTCTGCGGATTTCAGGTGGTGTTCATTGGCGTGCACTTGCCGGCGTATCTGGTCGACCAGCATTTGCCGGCCAGTGTCGGTACGACCGTGCTGGCGTTGATCGGGCTGTTCAACATCTTCGGCACCTACACTGCCGGATGGCTCGGTGGACGCATGTCCAAACCGCGTCTGCTGACCGGGTTGTACCTGTTGCGTGCCGTGGTGATCGTGCTGTTCCTGTGGCTGCCGGTGACGACGATTTCGGCCTATCTGTTCGGCATGGCGATGGGGTTCCTGTGGCTGTCGACGGTGCCGTTGACCAACGGTACGGTGGCGACCTTGTTCGGCGTGCGAAACCTGTCCATGCTCGGCGGTATCGTGTTCCTGTTCCATCAGTTGGGTTCGTTCCTCGGCGGCTGGCTGGGCGGGGTGGTGTATGACCGAACCGGGAGTTATGACTTGATCTGGCAAGTGGCGATTCTCTTGAGCCTGCTGGCGGCCGCGTTGAACTGGCCGGTGCGCGAGCGCCCGGTCGAGCGCCTGCAACCGCGTGCGAGCGCTGCATGAACCGACTCTGGCCGCAGATCGTCGTCACCGCACTCGGCGCCGCGTTGCTGGCGCTGGTGTGGTGGGGCTGGCATCAGGGCGGGCTGGCACTGATGCAATTGGGCATGGGTGCTTGCTAGACCGGCGGGAGGGCGAGTAACGTCGAGGCCTGACGATTGCTCAAGGATGCCCGACATGCTCAAGCGCTGGTGTGCTGTTCCCGCGTTGCTGATGGCGTTGACCGGACTGGCCCAGGCCGCGGACTGCCCGGATCTGTTGCAAGGTTCGTTGCCCAAGTTGCGGGCCAAGGAATCCATCGACCTGTGTCAGCGCTACGCCGACAAACCGCTGGTGGTGATCAACACCGCCAGTTTCTGTGGTTTCGCTCCGCAGTTCGAGGGGCTGGAGGCGCTCAATCAGCGCTACAAGTCGCAGGGCCTGGAAATGCTCGGCGTGCCTTCCAATGACTTCAAGCAGGAGTCCAAGGACAGCGCCGAGACCGCCAAGGTCTGCTACGCCAACTACGGTGTGACGTTCACCATGACCGAACCGCAGAAGGTGCGGGGTGACGATGCGACTCATCTGTTCCAGGTGCTGGCCAAACAGAGCAGCGCGCCGAAGTGGAATTTCTACAAATACGTCATTGACCGTCAGGGCAAGGTGATCGCCAATTTCTCCAGCCTGACCAAACCGGACGATCCGGAATTTCTGGCGGCCATCGAGAAAGCCATTGCCTCCCAGCCGCTGAAACCCTGATCGACGCCCATCAAAAAGCCCCGCCTCTGTGAAGAGAGCGGGGCTTTTTAGTAGGTGAGGCGTCAAATGATAAAGAGCTCAGCCTCGCCGTACAGCATCAGAAGCGGTAGGTTGCGCCGACACCGAAGCCGTTTGCCGAGTTTTCGTACTGCGAGTTGTAGCTCTGGCCACGATTGTTCTCGTTGCGGATGTTGACCTTCTCTTCCTTCAGGTACGAGTAGGCAACGTCGATGGTCAGGTCTTCGGTCGGGCTCCAGCCGGCACCGATGCTGAAGATGGTCCGGTCGCCGGTCGGGATGCGTGGCGAACGGTCGACGTTGTTGGTCGGCGACTGGTCGAACGTCAGACCGGTACGCAGTACCCATTCCTTGTTCAACTGGTAGGACGTACCGATGGCGTAAGCCCAGGTGTCATGCCAGTTCTGCTCCTCGGTGATCTCGCCGAACTGGCCGGCCAGCAGCGGCTGTACGCCGGAGTTTTTGACGCTGATCTTTTCCAGCTGGCTCCAGCGAGTCCAGGTGGTACCGGCGTAGACGTTCCAGCGATCGTTGATCGCCTGGGTGACCGAGAGGTCCACGGATTCAGGCGTGGTGATCTTCAGCGACGCGTCGTACTTCTGGTTCGCACCCAGGCCGATCGCGCCCAGCACACCGTAGTTGACCTTGGTGTTGCCTTCGAGCTTGTAGTCGACCTTCGAGTGGTAGGTCAGACCCAGGCGAGTGCTGTCGGTAGCCTGCACCAGCACGCCGATGTTGTAGCCCAGTGCGGTGTCGTCGCCCTTGATCTTGACCTTGCCGTCCGGCGCTGCCTGAGTGATCGACAGGTTGGATTCCAGCGAGCCGTCGATGCGGTTGATGGTCGGGCCGAAACCGATCGACACGACATCGTTGAACTTGTAGCTGACCGTTGGCTGGAAGGTGATGATCTTGACTTCGGACTTGCTGCCGAAGTACCGGCCGGCGAAGCCGTTTTCATAGTCGGTGATCAGGCCGAAGGGTACGTATACACCCAGACCGAATGCCCAATGCTCGTCGATCGGTTTGACGTAGTAGCCCATAGGTACGGAAGTGAAGGGCACCATGTCGCCTTTGTTGCTGCCGCCGTTCGGGCTGGAGCTGGCGTCGCTGATATCGGTTTTTGCGTCGAGGAATGCAACACCGCCAGTGACTTGTTCGCGCGTGATGCGCGACATGCCGGCAGGGTTGCCGTAAACAGTGCTTGCGTCGTCGGCAGAAGAAGATCGCCCGGCGTACCCAGTCCCCATCCCGCTGATGCTGTGTTCGTTGATGGCAAAGCCAGCTGCGAAGATCTGGGTGGATGCCACGGTTACGGCAAGGCTAAGGGTGGTTTTGAGCATGACTTTTTTCATTATTAGAACTCCTGGTGATCACCGGGGCGGAAATTACCAACATTTTCGTCGCGGCGCTATAGTCCGTATGCCTTGATTTAGAGCGGTTTTGTAGGACAATCAGACCAGATTCGCGACCAGTTGCGCGATCTTGCGAAACCGGCGGGTCAGCAAGCGACCTGATTCAGCGGTGATACACAGGTCTGCCAGGCACAGGTGAAATCGCGCAGACGACCTTGAGGCTGGAAGGTCTGACGCCAGATGCGCGCCATGCCCAGCAGATCGTTCGGCTCGGGGAGGATGGGGTTTTGTTCTTCGACCAGTAGCCAGGCGATGGCCGTGGCGTAACGCAGGTTGACGGTCAGTTCGAGGTGCGGGCCGCTGAGAAAGGCATGCTGGCTGGCGAGGCCGCGAACCAGGCTGGCGCGTTCCGGATCCAGCGCCAGGTAATGATCCCAGAGCGCCTGATGACGGTGTTCGGCAATCCGGTACAGGCCGTGGCCACGCCGGTCATGCAGGGCGGAACCGAGGGCGGACTGGCTGGCGGCAATGCCCAGCAACAGGGATTCGGCGGTTGCGCAGTGGCGTCCCAGGTAGATCAGCGTAGGACGGATCACGTAGCGGCACAGTTCGCTGGCAGCGATACCCATAAAACCCTCGGATCTTGTTATCGGGCGGCGAGACCTGAAGGGGGAGCTTGGCAGCTGTGGATCGACTCAGGCTCGCCGGAAGCGGATCACGCCGCTTGAGTTGAAGTGTAGTGTCATATTCGCGACGTAAAGGCCTGTTTTTAAAATATTTCCGGCGAGGCGTTATAACCGTTATATCGGATAGTGATTAAGCAGAAACTGGCGAAGGTGAAACATCGGGCAATAAAAAGCCCCGCATTCTTCAGCGGGGCTTTTGCTTTTGCAGCTATTTCGGCCTCTCAGGCGATCAATGCCTGACGGGTGCGATCAATCACGGCCTGCAGCGGTTCGGCGCTGGAGTATTGATCGGGGTACAGACGCTCGCTGTGGCGGGCGATCCCGTGTTCATTGACCACGGTGAAGCTGAAGCAGCCTTTGCGAGCGGCCATGATCAGGCAGTTCATTGGAGCAAAAGCGTTGGTTAGGGTGCGAATGGCATCCTGAGTCTGGATTTGAGTCGACATAGTTATTAGGTGTTCCTACAAATGACACGGATAAGAACCGTGCAACGTTAAAACGTTCCAGTAACGTCAACCACCATTGGTCGAACGAAGAACCCGACTGGAACAAGGCAGCCAGTTCGAGCGCTATAAAAGTTGGCGCGCTTGGGCTGGCAGGTAGGTACTTAGGAGGACAGGCAACACATCGAGGGCAGAGGTTCTGGGCCCTTGGTGAAGATCCTGATCAATTTGCAGGTTGGTTCGGTCAGAGTAAGTGGTCTTCGCGACACCCTTTGCATTCGATTCAAAGGCTGTGTCGTCGCAAGATTTACCTGGAAACCATCGAGGGGTCGTTCCCGCTTTTATCGGTGGAGGCTTCTGTGAGAGAAGGGTGACCGTGGGGTGTATTCGACCGGAATTGACTTTCAGCTTGGTACTAACGCCGCGGATACTAACGGAACGATCCGCAGAAGGCAAACCCGCTGATCAAAAAGATTCCGGGTACGGCCCCGGTCCCGTGCCTGCCCCGATCTGGCTCACATTAAGACCGTCGGTCGCCATTATCTGGCAGGTGTTGAAGCTCGGCGCAGGGCCTTATCCCCAGCCTGAATGCCAAAACGACCCGAAAAGACGCATCGATATAACCGTGTAGCAGGTACTTGTGCACATTAGTTGCGCAGGCTGTAACCGCGCTGTCACACCCATCCTGACCCCGATAGCTGCCTGCATCGAAAGTTTAAGTCAATGAAAAACATCGCTTTTTTTAACTGGTGAAAAAATCGTCAGTTTGACTGCGAGCCCCATTCCACAAGGCTTTGCGGCGACTGGAGGGCGGTTGTCCACTGAGTTATCCACAGCTTCTGTGGATTGTCCCGAGCGCTTGCTCTAGCACGGGCGTGCCGGGTTTTTTTCGACTTTACCTGTGCGAAAAAAAGAGTAGAGTGGCGCGCCTTCCGATCTGTCCCACAGTGCTTTATGAAGTTTCGTTCAGCTCCAGAATCTGTTACCTCCCAACTCCCTCGTGTTACCGCTCCCAAGCGATTTTCCGTGCGCGTGGCCGAATGGCTGCTGGATAGCCCGCGTCTGGGCGACAGCCAGAATGCCAAGCACCTCGCCGGCCACCTGCTCAAGCAACCGGCCCGGGAAGGGGTGGTCGCGGCGCAGAGTCGCCTCGGCCAGTTGATGTGCCGCGAGTGCGGCAATGCACGGGATCGCCGGATCGGCCAGGATCTGCTGCGCCAGGCCGCCCGCGCCGGTGACCGACGCGCGCAACAGGAGCTCGGCCTGATCGAAGACTGAGCTGTCCAAGACCAGACACCTTGGTTAACCTTCAGGCTTTATCGGATCGGCGGGAATCACTATGGCGATGGACTTGACCAGCATCCTGCTGGGGCTGGCAGGTGCGGCGGTGCCGCTGCTGGCATTGGCCTGGCAACTGCAACGTCGGGCCAGTCAGAACCAGTCTGAAGTCGCGTTGCTCGAGGAGCGGCTGGCCATGGCGCAGATGGCCCAGGACGGCCTCACTGCACAACTTGAAGCCTGCCGTGATGAAGTCGCCGACCTCGGCCAGGCCAACGCCTCGAAACAAGCGGAGCTCGCCGCCGTGCGCCGGGAAGTCGAGCTGTTGCAGATCGAGCGCGATGACGCCCGTGACGCCGCCCATGCCTGGAACCTCGAACGCGCCAGCAAAGAAGCCGAATTGCGGCGCCTGGACGCCCAGGCCGCTTCACTGAATGCCGAATTGCGCGAGCAACAGGAAAGCCATCAACAACGCCTGGATGACCTGCAAGGTTCTCGCGATGAGCTGCGCGCGCAGTTCGCGGAGCTGGCCGGCAAGATCTTCGATGAACGCGAACAACGCTTCGCCGAAACCAGCCAGCAGCGCCTCGGCCAGTTGCTTGACCCGTTGAAGGAGCGCATCCAGTCGTTCGAAAAACGTGTCGAGGAAAGCTACCAGGCCGAAGCCCGCGAGCGTTTTTCGCTGGCCAAGGAGCTGGAGCGTTTGCAGCAACTGAATCTGCGCCTGAGCGATGAGGCGACTAATCTGACCCGCGCTCTGAAGGGCCAGAAAACCCAGGGTAACTGGGGCGAGCTGATTCTCGAGCGCGTGCTTGAGCATGCCGGGCTGGAGAAGGGCCGCGAGTACCAGACCCAGGTCAATCTCAAGGGGCCGGATGGCGAGCGTTTCCAGCCTGACGTGATCATTTATCTGCCGGGCGACAAGCAGGTGGTGGTCGACTCCAAGGTCAGCCTCACTGCGTATCAGCAATACGTCGCGGCGGACGACGACGCCATTGGCCAGATCGCCATGAAGCAACACGTGCTGTCCCTGCGCAGTCACGTCAAAGGCCTGGCCGGCAAGGATTACAAGCGACTGGAAGGTTTGCACAGCCTCGATTTCGTCTTGCTGTTCGTGCCCATCGAAGCCGCGTTTTCCGCCGCTTTGCAGGCCGAGCCGTCACTGTTCCAGGAAGCTTTCGATCGCAACATCGTGATCGTCAGCCCGACCACGCTGCTGGCAACGCTGCGGGTCATCGACAGTCTGTGGAAGCAGGAGCGTCAGAGCCAGAACGCGCGGGAAATCGCCGAGCGTGCCGGTTGGCTGTACGACAAGTTCGTGTTGTTCATTCAGGATCTGGACGAAGTCGGCAATCGCTTGCAGCAACTGGACAAGGCCTACAGCGCGGCGCGCAACAAGCTGACGGAAGGGCGCGGCAACCTGGTCAGCCGCAGCGAACAGCTCAAGTTGCTCGGCGCACGAGCCAGCAAAAGCCTGCCGGCGGACCTGCTGGAACGCGCGATGACCGACGCCGACGGCCTGGTCGAGCTGCCTGAATAAGCCGCTCTTCTAGAGCGGCAAATAGCGACTCAACAACGCCCGCAACGCCGCCGGTTTCACCGGTTTGGCCAGATAATCCAGCCCCGCTGCATGCACCTGCGCCACGGTTTCCGGATGCCCGTCGGCGCTGATCACCACGCCGGGCACGGGCTCGCCCAGACGCGTGCGCAGCCACGCCATCAACTCGGTGCCGGTTTCGCCGTGATCCAGGTGATAGTCCACCAGCGCCAGTTGTGGCCGCACACCGTCGGCGAGCAGTGCCGCGCATTCTTCGCGGTTGCGCGCGGTCCAGACCCGGCAGCCCCAGCGCGTGAGCAGGCTGTTCATGCCGATCAGAATGCTGTCTTCGTTGTCGATGCACAGCACCTGCGCGCCGCTGTGCAATTTGCCATTGATTTCCACCGCTGCTGGCGGCTGCAGGGTCTGCGCTTTGGCCAACGGCACGCGGACACTGAACACGCTGCCGCGCCCCGGCCATGAGCGCACGCGCAAGCTATGGCCGAGCACGCGGCACAGACCATCGGCGATCGCCAGCCCCAGGCCCAGACCTTTTTCGGCGCGGGTCTGGTGACTGTCGAGGCGTTTGAATTCCTCGAAGATCACTTGCTGTTTGTCCTCCGGAATCCCCGGCCCGCGATCCCACACTTCCAGACAGATTTCGCCTTGGCGCCGACGCACGCCCAGCAGCACCGGGCCTTTTGCGTAGCGGAAAGCGTTAGTGAGGAAGTTCTGCAGAATCCGCCGCAGCAACTTGATGTCGCTGTCGATGCGCAATTGACTGCCTCGGACCCGGAAACTCAAGCCCTGTTCCTGGGCCAGTGCCTTGAACTCTGCGCCGAGAATATCGAACAGCTCATTGACCGCGAACGGCTTGCGATCCGGGTTGATCTTGCCGTTTTCCAGGCGGGAAATGTCCAGCAGGTCACTGATCAGGTCTTCAGCCGAACGCAGCGAACTGTCCAGATGCTGCACCAGTTTCTGCGCTTCGCTGCTCAAACCGTCCTCCTGATGGGAGAGGGCGGCGGAGAACAGTCGCGCGGCGTTCAACGGTTGCATCAGGTCGTGGCTGACCGCTGCGAGGAAGCGGGTCTTGGACTGGTTGGCCGCCTCGGCATTGCCCTTGGCTTCCGTCAGCGCGACGTTGAGTTGCGACAGTTCCTGGGTCCGTTCGCTGACCCGTTGCTCCAGCCCTTCGTTGGCTTCGGTCAGGGCCTGTTCGGCTTCGCGGAACGCGGTAATGTCGGTAAAACTCATGACGAAACCGCCGCCGGGCATCGGGTTGCCGATCAGCTCGATCACCCGGCCGTTGGGGAACAGTCGTTCCGAGGTGTGGGCGCGACCCTGGCGCATCCAGTGCAGGCGCCGGGCAACATGGACTTCCGCTTCGCCGGGGCCGCACAAACCGCGTTCGGCGTTGTGGCGAATGATGTCGGCAATCGGTCGGCCAACGCTGATCAAGCCGTCCGGATAGTTGAACAGCTCCAGATAGCGGCGGTTCCAGGCCACCAGTTTCAGCGACTGGTCGACCACGCTGATGCCCTGGGTAATGTTCTCGATCGCACCTTGCAACAGCGCGCGGTTGAACTGCAGCACCTCCGAGGCTTCGTCGGCGATCCGGACGACGTCCTCCAGCTGCATTTCCCGACCTTCGATGGCGGCTTTTACGACCGCTCGCGTCGAAGAAGCGCCCAGAACACCGGCCAGCAAACGCTCGGTGTGGGCGATCCATTCGCCGTCGGCGTTCTGGTTCGGATTGAAGCCTTTGCCCTGGCGGTAGGCGAAGCGGATGAAGCTCTGCCGCGCGCGTTCTTCACCGACAAAGCGTGCCGCCAGTTGCAGCAAGTCATCGATCTGCACCGCCAGCATCGAGCGTGCGTTCGGCCGGGCGCTGATTTCCTGGCCGATAAAACGCCCGGCCTGCCAGTGCTCCGACACCCGGGTGCGAGACAGCACCGAGACCCAGGCGAACAACGTGAAGTTGCCCGCCAGTGACAGCACCACGCCTTGGGTCAGCGGGCTGATCGGCAGGTTCAACGGGTTGCTGTGCAGCCAGGCAAGGCCGGGGAAACTGTCCAGCGACCAGCCGAGGCTGCGCGCAGCGATCGGCAGGACAAGGGTGTAGAACCACAGGAATGTGCCGGCGGCGAGGCCGGCGAACACGCCGCGGCGGTTGGCCTGTTTCCAGTACAGCGCGCCCAGCATCGCCGGGGCCAGTTGAGTGACCGCCGCGAAAGCGATCTGGCCGATGGTCGCCAGGCTCGCGGTGGAACCGAGCAAGCGGTAACTGACGTAGGCCAGCAACAGAATCACCACGATGCTGACCCGGCGCACCGAAAGCATCCACTGACGGAACACTTCGAACGGCCGCTCGGCATTGTTGCGGCGCAGCAGCCACGGTAACAGCATGTCGTTGGACACCATGGTCGACAGTGCCACACTCGCCACGATCACCATGCCGGTGGCCGCCGATGCACCGCCGATAAACGCCAGCATCGCCAGCGCCGGGTGGGCCTGGGCCAATGGCAGGCTGATGACGAAAGAGTCGGGGATGACCGAGCTGGGCAGCATCATCTGACCGGCCAGGGCGATCGGGACTACAAACAGCGCGGCCAATGCGAGGTAGGCCGGGAACACCCACTTGGCCAGGCGCAGATCCTGCGGGTCGATGTTCTCGACCACCGTTACGTGGAACTGCCGGGGCAGGCAGATGATCGCCATCATCGCCACGCCGGTTTGCACCACCATCGACGGCCAGTTGATGGTTTCTTTCCAGTATTCCTCAAGGCGCGGGGCGAGCATCGCCTGATTGAACAGGTCATCGAAGCCGTCATACAGCCCGTAGGTGACAAAGGCACCGACGGCGAGAAAGGCGAACAGCTTGACCAGCGATTCAAAGGCAATCGCCAGCACCATGCCGCGGTGGTGCTCGGTGGCATCGAGGTTGCGCGTACCGAAGACGATGGTGAACAGCGCCAGCACCAGCGACACGATCAGCGCGGTGTCCTGGGCGCGGGTGCCCATGGCGTCGGCGCCGGCACCGATCAGCAGGTTCACGCCGAGGACGATGCCCTTGAGCTGCAAGGCGATATAGGGAAGGACGCCGACCAGGCAGATCAGCGCGACGACCACCGCCAACGACTGGGATTTGCCGTAACGGGCGGCGATGAAGTCGGCGATGGAGGTGATGTTCTCCTGTTTGCTGATCATCACCATCTTCTGCAGCACCCACGGCGCACCGAGCAGCAGCAGGATAGGCCCGAGATAGATCGGCAGGAATGACCACAGTTGTTCGGCGGCCTGGCCGACCGCGCCAAAGAACGTCCAGCTGGTGCAATAGACCGCCAGCGACAGGCTGTACACCCAGGCACGCACCCGCGGCGGCAACGGTGTGCTGCGACGGTCGCCGTAGAAGGCGATGACGAACATGATGGCCATATAGGCCAGGGCGACGGCGGCGATCAGCCCGGTGGACAACGACATGGAACACTCCCGACAGAAAACGACCGGACTCGCGCCCGGTCAGACAGTCTCGCACGGGCGCGGCGGTTAGTCAGTGTCGACCAAGGTCGTGGCGCGGCGGGGTGTCGCAGGAACAGAACCGGGCAGTTCTGGGGTCAGTCTGGCTTGAGCGCGATGTCGATCAAGCGGTGCAGTTCTTCGACTTCCAGCGGCGCTGCCGAAAACAGAATGCGGAACACCACCGGGGACACCACCAGATTGATCAGCCGATCCACGCTCGGCGCCGACTCCTCGGGGTGACGCTTGATGATGGTCTGCAGCTGCGCGCCGATGATCGTCACGCAATAGCCCGGCGTCGCACTCGCCTGCACGTCGCGCATCATGTTGCGCCCGGGTTCCGAACTCATTTCGTCGAGATATTGTTCGGCCCAGGCGCGGATATCGCTGCGCAGGCTGCCGGTTGCAGCCGGCTCGCTGTCGGGGCGCATGCGGGCGAGGGCGACGTCGGCCAGCAAGGCCGCCAGATCGCCCCAGCGCCGATAAATCGTCGACGGCGTCACGCCGGCGCGCGCCGCGATTTGCGGGACGGTCACCGTTGAACGCTCCTGTTCTTGTAGAAGCGCGCGGACTGCCGAGTGAATCGACTCCTGCACCCGAGCACTGCGGCCGCCCGGGCGTAAACCTTCTTTAATAGCCATGCGGCAGACCTTAACACAAAGAATTTGCTTTAAGCGCAAGCCGAGAGCACACTCCGCAAAAGCAAAAAATTAGCTTTTGCGGAGTGTGCCCATGTCCAGCCTTGCTTCCCATCGTTCCAGCCTGTGGTTTCTGGCGATCACCTTACTGAGTTTTCTCGCCGCTTCCACTGCGCCGACGCCGTTGTATCACTTGTACCAGGATCAACTGCATTTTTCGGCAGCCGTACTGACCCTGATTTTCGGCGTCTACGCCCTCAGTCTGCTGGCTGCGTTGCTGACGGTCGGGTCGCTGTCGGATCACCTGGGACGCAAACCGGTGATCTTCACCGCCGTGACGCTCAATGCGCTGGCGATGCTGCTGTTTATTTACGCTGACAGCGTGGGCTGGCTGATCGGCGCGCGAGTGCTGCAAGGTTTCGCCACCGGCATGGCCACCGCCGTGTTGAGTGCCACGCTGCTGGACACCGACCGTCAGCAAGGGCCGTTGATCAATAGCGTTGCGCCGTTGCTGGGTATGGCGTTGGGCAGCATGGGCTGCGGCTTGCTGGCCGAGTTCGCTCCGGCGCCGTTGCAATTGACCTATTGGCTGTTGCTCACACTGTTTGTGTTGCAGGGGATTTATGTCTGGCGCCTGCCGGAAAGCGTCTCGCCGCAGGCAGGAGCGTGGGCCTCGTTGCGGCCGACCCTGCACGTGCCGGTTCAGGCGCGTTCGACGCTGTGGCGAGTATTGCCGCTGAACACCGCGACCTGGGCGCTCGGCGGTTTCTATGCCTCGCTGGCGCCGTCGCTGGTGCGCACGGCCACTGGCTCGACCTCCAACCTGATCGGCGGCGCGACCGTGGCGGCGCTGACCGTGACCGGTGCGTTGATGATCTTCACGTTGCGCAATCGTCCTGCCTCCCGGGCGCTGCAACTCGGGGCGAGCCTGCTTCCGGTCGGTATTGTGCTGATTCTGTTGGGCGTGCACAGCGCCAGTCTGTCGTTGTTCTTCTTCGGCACGCTGGTGGCCGGTTGTGGATTTGGCTCCGGTTTTCTCGGTGCGGTGCGCAGCCTGGTGCCGCTGGCATTGCCCCATGAGCGAGCCGGTTTGATGTCGGCGTTTTATGTGCTGAGTTACCTGGCGTTCTGTCTGCCGGCGTTGCTGGCCGGGCATTTCACCCACAGCCTGGGCCTGCTGGCCACCACCGATGTGTATGGCGCGGTGCTGATCGTGCTGGCAGTCGGTGCGCTGCTGATGAGTTTCCGCGCGCAAGCGGCGAAGACCTGCAGCGCTCCATAAGCCCGTCGGATTCGGTTAGCCTTGGCCAGCCCCTTCTTCTCACGGATCGACGCATGAAGATTATCCGCAGCAAAACCTTCACCGCCGAGCGCGCCTGGGGCGCGCTCGACATCGCCAATATGAACGGCATCACCACGCGTCTGCACTGGACCGATCAGCCGTACAAATGGCACGTCAATGACGGCGAGGAAGTGTTCGTGGTGCTCGATGGCCAGGTGCTCATGCACTATCGCGAAGAAGATGAGGAGAAGCAGGTCTTGCTTGATGTTGGCGACATCTTCTACGCCTCCATTGGTACCGAACACGTCGCTCATCCGCAGGGCGCGGCGCGGATTCTGGTGATCGAAACCGAAGGCAGTGTCTGACTGCATATCTACAAAACAGATAACAGTTAGAGATATTACCCGTTATATAGATATTCGATTCGGTTCTACCATGAGCTCAACCTCACCTGAGGACAGGAGTTCATGATGATTTGCCCCAACAGTGCCAAACCCGGTATCAAGCCATTCAACCAGCTTCAGCACCCGCGTGAAGTGATCCGCCAATTCACCCCGAACTGGTTCGCCGCCACCATGGGCACCGGCGTGCTGGCGTTGGCGCTGGCGCAATTGCCTGTCGCCATTCCCGGGTTGCACGCCGTGGCCGAAGGGTTGTGGATGTTCAACATTCTGTTGTTCGTGCTGTTTACCGCTGCCTACGCCGCGCGCTGGATTCTGTTCTTCGACGAGGCGCGGCGGATCTTCGGCCACTCCACGGTTTCGATGTTCTTCGGCACCATTCCCATGGGGCTGGCGACGATCATCAACGGCTTTCTGCTGTTCGGTCTGCCGCGCTGGGGCGACGGGGTGATTCAACTGGCCGAGGCGTTGTGGTGGCTGGACGTGGCGATGTCGCTGGCCTGCGGCGTGCTGATTCCCTACATGATGTTTACCCGTCAGGAACACAGCATCGATCAGATGACTGCCGTCTGGCTGCTGCCGGTGGTGGCCGCGGAAGTGGCGGCGGCCAGCGGTGGACTGCTGGCGCCGCACCTGACCGACGCGCACTCGCAACTGGTGGTGCTGGTGACCAGTTACGTGCTCTGGGCGTTTTCCCTGCCGGTAGCGTTCAGCATCCTGACCATCCTCTTGCTGCGCATGGCCTTGCACAAACTGCCCCACGAAAACATGGCGGCCTCGAGCTGGCTGGCCCTGGGGCCGATCGGCACCGGTGCCTTGGGCATGTTGCTGCTGGGCGGCGACGCTCCGGCGATCTTCGCGGCCAGCGGTATGTCGGGCGTCGGTGAAATCGCGTCGGGCCTGGGCCTGGTCGCCGGGATCACGCTCTGGGGGTTCGGTCTGTGGTGGATGCTGATAGCGCTGCTGATCACCGTGCGTTACTTGCGTGACGGCATCCCGTTCAACCTTGGCTGGTGGGGTTTCACTTTCCCGTTGGGCGTGTATTCGCTGGCAACCCTGAAACTGGGTAGCACGTTGCACCTGACGTTCTTCAGCGTGGCCGGTTGTGTACTGGTGACGTTGCTGGCGGTGATGTGGCTGATCGTCGGTAAACGCACACTGCAAGGCGCGTGGCGCGGCGAGCTGTTTGTTTCACCGTGCATTGCAGGTTTGAAGAAATAACCGGCGAAGATTAGGTAATGTGTGGCCTGGATCGCGGTTCGAGATTCTTATAAGCGTAGCGAGGCCACTCGCTACCTTCTTTTCCAAAAAACAACAGGGTCACACGGAAGATGAGTCACCCCTCACAGTTCAACCTGCTGCGTACCCGGCGCTTCCTGCCGTTCTTCATCACCCAGTCGCTGGGCGCGTTCAACGATAACGTGTTCAAGCAGTCGCTGATCCTCGCCATTCTCTATCGGCTGACCATCGAGGGTGACCGCTCGATCTGGGTCAACCTGTGCGCGTTGCTGTTTATTCTGCCGTTCTTTCTGTTCTCGGCGCTGGCCGGGCAGTTCGGGGAAAAATTCGCCAAGGATGCGTTGATCCGTCTGATCAAACTGGCAGAAATCGCCATCATGGCCGTGGGATCCGTCGGCTTTCTGTTCGATCACCTGTCGCTGATGCTGGTGGCGCTGTTCGCCATGGGCACGCACTCGGCGCTGTTCGGACCGGTGAAGTATTCGATCCTGCCGCAGGCCTTGCGCGACGATGAACTGGTCGGCGGCAACGGGTTGGTGGAGATGGGTACGTTCCTGGCGATCCTGGCCGGGACCATCGGCGCCGGGGTGATGATGTCCTCGGCCAATTACGCGCCGGTGGTCTCCGCCGCGATTGTCGGCATCGCCGTGCTGGGTTATCTGGCCAGTCGCAGCATTCCCCGCGCCGCGGCGGCCACCCCGGAGATGCGCCTGAACTGGAACATCTTCAGTCAGTCCTGGGCGACCTTGAAACTCGGCCTGGGGCAGACGCCTGCGGTGTCGCGTTCGATTGTCGGCAACTCGTGGTTCTGGTTTGTCGGGGCGATTTATCTGACGCAGATCCCGGCTTATGCCAAGGAATGGATGCACGGCGACGAAACCGTGGTCACTCTGATTCTGACGGTGTTTTCCGTCGGTATCGCGTTGGGTTCGATGCTGTGCGAAAAGCTTTCCGGGCGCAAAGTCGAGATCGGCCTGGTGCCGTTCGGCTCGTTCGGCCTGACCGTTTTCGGGCTGTTGCTGTGGTGGCACTCCGGTGGAATTCCAGAAAGCCCCGTCGGCCACAGCTGGACCGAAGTGCTCGGTTTTGGCCATGCGTGGGCGGTGTTGATCGATGTGTTGGGCCTCGGAATTTTTGGCGGTTTTTACATCGTGCCGTTGTACGCATTGATCCAGTCACGCACCGCCGAGAACGAGCGGGCGCGAGTGATCGCGGCCAACAACATTCTCAACGCGCTGTTCATGGTGATTTCGGCGATTGTCACCATCGTGTTGTTGAGCGTGGTCAAGCTGTCGATTCCGCAACTGTTCCTGGTGGTGTCGCTGCTGAACATCGGCGTCAACGCCTACATCTTCAAGATCGTCCCCGAGTTCAGCATGCGGTTCATGATCTGGCTGCTCAGCCATTCCATGTACCGCGTCGAGCATCGCAACCTTGAGGCGATTCCCGATGAGGGCGCGGCGTTGCTGGTGTGCAACCACGTGTCGTTCGTCGATGCCTTGCTGATCGGTGGCGCGGTGCGTCGGCCGATTCGCTTTGTCATGTACTACAAGATCTACAACCTACCGGTGCTGAACTTTATCTTCCGCACGGCGGGGACCATTCCTATCGCCGGACGCCAGGAAGACATCCAGATCTACGAAAAGGCCTTCACCCGGATTGCCCAGTATCTGAAGGAAGGTGAGCTGGTGTGCATCTTCCCGGAAGGCAAGTTGACCGCCGATGGCGAGATCAACGAGTTCAAGGGCGGGCTGACGCGGATTCTCGAGGAGACGCCGGTGCCGGTGATTCCGCTGGCGTTGCAGGGCTTGTGGGGGAGTTTCTTCAGTCGCGATCCGAACAAGGGGGTGTTCCGGCGCTTGTGGTCGCGGGTGACGCTGGTGGCGGGTTCGCCGGTAGCCGTTGAAGCGGCACAACCGGCAGTGCTGCAGACGTTGGTCGGGGAATTGCGCGGGACTGTCAGGTAGTTGTTTATGAAGCCGCCATCCCTGCCGGATGGCGGCAACGGCTCAGGCGCTGACCTTGAGCCCGATCAACCCGGTGACGATCAACGCCACACTGGCCAGGCGAATCAACGCCATCGACTCGCCAAACAGGATGATCCCGGCTATCACCGTGCCCACGGCACCGACGCCAGTCCAGATCGCATAGGCCGTGCCCAGCGGCAATTCCTTCATCGCAAGACCCAGCAGGCCAAGACTGATCGCCATGGCGGCGACGGTGAGAACGGTGGGAAGCGGACGAGTGAAGCCATCGGTGAATTTCAGGCCGACAGCCCAGCCGACTTCGAACAGGCCGGCGAAAAACAGAATGATCCAGGACATCAGAGACCTCCATCGATTGACGGGGCCGTCCCCAGATTGAAAACTCGATTGAGCCGCGGGGTCGTCCCCGCGTGGCGCACATACTACCTAAAAATGTGCGCCGTACCGCGATCCGGAATCAGTCGGCCGTCTGTTGTGCCAACGTCTCACGGTCTTCTTTTTCGCTCATCCGCCTGAACCAGGTCGACAGCAGCGCCCCGGAAATGTTGTGCCACACACTGAACAATGCACTTGGCACCGCCGCCAGTGGCGAAAAGTGCGCACTGGCCAGCGCAGCACCCAGTCCCGAGTTCTGCATGCCGACTTCCAGCGCCAGTGACTTGCGCTGCGGCAGCGGCAGGCCGAACAGGCGTCCGGTGAAATAACCCAGCAGATAGCCGAAGCTGTTGTGCAACATCACCACGGCCATGATCAGCAGGCCGGATTCGGCGATTTTCGCCTGACTGGCGGCAACCACGGCGGCGACGATGATCACGATGCTGACCACCGACACCAGCGGCAGCACTTCCACCGCGTGGCGCACCTTGTCACCAAGCACGCGTTGCGCGACTACGCCGAGGATGATCGGCAGCAGCACCACTTGCAGGATCGACCAGAACAGCTCCATGAATGAAACCGGCAACCACGCCGAGGCCAGCAGCCAGATCAGCGCCGGCGTCAGCAGCGGGGCGAGGAGGGTGGTGACGGCGGCGATGGCCACCGACAGCGCCAGATCGCCCTTGGCCAGCCAGGTCATGACGTTTGATGACGTGCCGCTCGGACAGCAACCGACCAGAATCACGCCGACGGCAATTTCCGCTGGCAGATGAAAGATCTGGCAAAGCAACCACGCCATCCCCGGCATGATCACGAAATGCGCAACTACGCCCAACGCCACGCGCCACGGGTGGCGAGCGACGGCGGCGAAGTCGTCGAGTTTGAGGGTCAGGCCCATGCCGAACATCACCAGCCCGAGCAGTGGCACGATCGCGCCTTTGAGGCCGAGGAACCAGGCCGGTTGGAGGAACGCGATCACCGCGAAAATCAGAACCCAGTAAGCGAAGGTGTTGCCGACAAAACGACTCAGTGCAGCCAGTGCGCGCATGGCCTGTTCCTTATTATGTGAAAACGCCACCGAAGCGGTGGCGTTTGAAGATAACCCAAAGACTGCACAGAGGCTTAGATCCCCTGCGGAGTCTCTTCGCCGCCCAGGGCTTCAACCAGCGCCGGCAGGAAGTCGCCGAACGTCAGCATCATCAGAGTGAAGCTGGCGTCCAGTTGGCCGAGGGCTTCGTCGCCGCCGTCCTGTTCCGCCTGATCCTGCAACAGGTCTTCGAATTTCAGACGCTTGACGGTCATCTTGTCGTCGAGCATGAACGACAGTTTGTCCTGCCAGGCCAGCGACAGTTGCGTCACCACTTTGCCGGTGCTCAGGTGCAGCTGGATTTCTTCGCTGGTCAGGTCCTGACGCTTGCAACGCACGATGCCGCCGTCTTCGTGGGTGTCGCGCAGTTCGCACTCGTCCAGGACGAAGAAGTCCGGGGCGGCTTGCTGGGTGGTGACCCACTCGGTCATCACGGCGGTCGGCGCGGTTTTCACGGTCAGCGGACGAACCGGCAGGGTGCCGATCACTTCACGCAGGGTGGAGAGCAGGTCTTCGGCGCGTTTCGGGCTGGCCGAGTTGACCAGGATCAGGCCCTGTTTCGGTGCGATGGCAGCGAAGGTCGACGAGCGGCGGATAAAGGCACGCGGCAGGAACGCCTGGATGATTTCATCCTTGATCTGGTCGCGTTCCTTCTTATAGACCTTGCGCATCTGCTCGGCTTCGATCTCTTCGACCTTTTCCTTCACCGCGTCGCGTACGACGCTGCCTGGCAGAATGCGTTCTTCTTTACGGGCGCAGATCAGCAGGAAGTCACCGCTGACGTGCACCAGCGGAGCATCTTCGCCCTTGCCGAACGGCGCCACGAAACCGTAGGTGGTCAACTCCTGGCTTGCACATGGACGCGCCAGTTTGGTGGCCAGTGCAGTTTCCAGCGCCTCGGCATCGACAGGCAGGTCTTGGGTCAGGCGATAGATAAGCAGGTTCTTGAACCACATGGGGTGAGTCTCTCCTTTATACAAAGGGGGGCATTATTGTCTTCGCCGGGTCATAGGCCAACCCTTCTCTAAGCCTTTGGAAGGCCTGAGAAAATTAATTAAAAAAGTGCTTGCCAGAGGTTGGGTCGCTCCGTAGAATGCGCGCCACACCGAAGCGAAGGGTGATTAGCTCAGCTGGGAGAGCGTCTGCCTTACAAGCAGAATGTCGGCGGTTCGATCCCGTCATC
>NZ_JBJXHJ010000034.1:0-39498 GCF_046487845.1 Pseudomonas sp. PHC1 | reverse complement strand
TCATGGGCGATGACCCGGAAACCTTTCTCCAGAAAGAACATCATTTGATTGTCCCAATCATCTGAGCTCAGTGGCCAGCCGTGGTGAAACACAACGGGCGTCGCATCTTTCGGGCCCCAGTCTTTGTAGAAAATTTCAGTGCCGTCTTTTGTTTTAATCGAGGTCATATCGGATAAACTCCCAGCTGTTGGTGAATGAACCGTCTTCTGAGTTGCAGCCATTACCCCTAAGGGTATGTTTGCAAATATGGTTACCGCAGCGACGCCGGCTATAAATTCGCGGCGTGGCAATGTGAAGCCGCTGTTGCCAATAGAAGTTTCAACATCTGTATTTTTACGCATCGTATTTTCCTCGCAAAAAACCACTTCATTTTATTGAAAGCGTGAACGCGGCGATTGAACGTGGTTGCTCGGTTTGTACAACCCTGCGGCCATGGGTGAGAAAAGTCGGCACGCCGCCGTGTCCATTTCATTTCAAGATGTAAGCTTGATTACGATCAACTACGCCTCTCGGAGCACATGAAGAGCAGCCCTCCCTGTGGATGCTCGGGTATGCGACATGCCTTGCTGACGATGCGTGATGCTGGATTTCAAGCGTATGTCGCCAATAGCTGCGCTCTGTTCACCCAAGTGCATGCTGATACGGGAACGTAACCACCGCTCTCCAGGGTCGTTGTCGAGAGTTCCAGTCCATGACATCGATAGATCAAGTGAAGGTAGAACCATGGGCAGCGGGGTCGCGCGCAGATCTCCCTGTTGGGTCATGATTTTTGCAACATACTCAGGAACCACCGCCACCAGGTCAGTGCCCTCGATTAGTGATTTCAGCGCACTGTATTGAGGCACAGCTAGGATCGTCCTGCGCTCAAGACCCATTGCCCGCAAAGCGCTATCGATTTCGTCACACATGTTCCCTTTGAGGGAAACCGAGATGTGCGGGCGATTGCAAAATTCGTCGAGATCCAAAGGTCTCGAATAATTACTCGAGCTTAAGACCGTAGGGCGAATGCTTCGTAAGACCTTAGATTTAGCGTTGGCTGGCAGGTCTCGGCTGTAGCAGATTCCTAGCGACACTTCCCCAGTTGAGAGTTGGTTCGACGCTTGGTAGTGGTCTGTACGCCGAACCACCAAGCCGATATTTGGGGCTTCAACCCGAAGCTGACTTAGCAGGCCGGGGAGCAGTGCGTATTCGACGTCGTCGGACAAACCAATCCGGAAAATGGTAGAGCTGGTTGCAGGATCAAACTCACTCATCCCTCCCAGTGCGACAGCCATTGAGTCAAGAGCTGGAGTTAAGCTAGCGTGAATCTCTATTGCTCTGCTTGTTGGCTCCATCGCACGGCCAATCCTGATGAACAGAGGATCATCAAAATATTGGCGCAATCTATTTAGGGCAGCGCTGATTGCTGATTGACATAGAAACAGCTTTTCACCTGTGCGGGTAAGATTGTGTTCCTGCATCAGGGTTTCAAACACGATCAGAAGATTAAGGTCGATTTTGCGAAGATCATTTCTGTTCATGGTCATCACTACCCAGGCATCAAGCCTATATCCGCTTTTCGGTTCATAGTGATCATCTTTACTCTGGAAAACGATCTCTATGCTTATGAGCTTGAGGACAGGTTGTGAATGTCAGGTTGAATGCATGTCGAGTGTTTAAGTTAACCCGAAACGCTATTTTCAATTTGTCCTTCGGCTTGGATTAAAGATACTTCTCAGGTGCGGATTCAACACTTCTACATAAGTTGGGATTTTTTAGTACGGCGGTGTGGGTAGCTAATACTAATGTATATGTCGGACGAAGAATTTCGTCACATGCGAAGGCGCGGCAAGGAATGTTGAGTCGTTGGAAAAGGGGGAGGGGAGTGCGACGTGATTTGGGTCAGTGAAGTTTAGGGTTTTGAATAATTCTCTCGATGCATTCAATCATCGTCTGTCCTTCGAAGGGCTTGCTCAGAAAGCATTCCGCACCGCTTGCTTTTGCACGCTTGCGCATTGACTCCTCTGGGTATGCGGTGATGAAAATTATTGGCATATCCAGTCCGATATTGATCAGCTGACTTTGCAAATCAAGGCCGCTCATTCCTGGCATTTGTACGTCCGTGATGAGGCATGAAGTGCGTTCGAGATTCGCCCCGGCCAGAAAATGTTCTGCGCAGGAGAATGGGTTTGATTCGTATCCGAGGGAGCGCACGAGATTGTCGATAGCCATTCGTACCGACCTATCATCATCGACAATAGCTATCAAAGGAATTCTAGTCACAATGCATACCTTTGTTGACGCTTGAACGAAGCATTAGTGCGTGGAGCGTTGGCTCGACACTATGACCTCGTTCCAGGAAAAGAAATCATACAGACGTATTATTCTGATCAGCGTCATTGTCCCATACCCAAAGACTCCGCCATGCGAACCAAGTCGGCAAAAGACTTGGCGTTCATTTTTTTCATTGCGTGACCGCGATGTATTTTTACTGTGATTTCACTTAGGTGGAGTTGCTCGGCAATCTGTTTATTCATCAGTCCTCTGGCCGCATGAGCCATCACTTGGCGCTCACGTGCTGTGAGCGATTGAAAACGATTCTGAAGGTCTGATCCCTTGATTTCTAATTCCCTGCGTCTCTCATCTTTCTGTAGGGCTGCTGAGACGGCGTCGAGCAGATCCTGATCACGAAACGGCTTCGCAAGAAAGTCTGATGCGCCTGCTTTCATGGCTTTCACAGACATAGCGATGTCACCATGGCCTGTGATGAAAATTATCGGCATTTTTATTTTGGATTCAGCCATCTGATTTTGGAAATCCAGACCACTGAAGCCTTGTAGTCTCACATCGAGGACGAGGCAGCTTGGGCTGTCCGGTTTTGGATGCTTCAAAAAATCTGAGGTCGTTTCAAAGGTGTTCACTTGTATCCCTTCAGAGCGGAATAGGTTGTCAAGGGCTTTGCGAATTGAGGACTCGTCATCGACAACATATACAACCGGAGCGTTTTTTGAGGGCTCATCTACCGAGGAATCGTCAATCATGTTCAGTCCTCATTATTGTTGGCAAAGAAAAGTGCAGAGTGGCGCCTTCACCGGGGTTACAGCTTCCCCAAATACGCCCCCCGTGCGCCTCAATGATTGAGCGACAAATCGACAGGCCCATGCCCATACCCTCTGATTTGGTGGTGAAGAAAGCGTTAAAAAGTTTGGGCATGTTCTCTGGCAGAATTCCTGGGCCGTTGTCTTGAACGTTCACGAGCACCTCATCTGCGGCGGAGTGACGTAATCGCAGAAGCAGTCGGCGATTGGTATTTTTGGTGTTTGCCATAGCCTGGATGCCGTTCATGATTAAATTGATAATCACTTGCTGCAACTGCACACGGTCACCCATTATCCACGCCTCTCGACTATCTATCTCACTCAGAACAACCACCTTGTTTCGGTTCAGCTCTCGATCCACCAAGGCGAGCGATTCATCGACTATCTCCTTGAGGTCAAGCAGCATGTTCTGCGGGGCCGTATTTCGCGCAAGCGCGCGAATGCGGCGGATAACTTCACTCGCTCGGCGCGCTTCGCTCATCATCTCCTCAATCGACGCGACAGCTTCATCGGCATTGGGCGTTTCACGTTTCAGCCAGCGAAGCCCAGCGTCACCGTTAGTTATGACTGCTGCCAGCGGTTGATTCACTTCATGCGCGATTGAGGCGGCGAGTTCTCCTAAGGTCGTGATCCGAGTTACGTGCGCTAATTCAGCCTGTGAGCGGTGAAGTGCCTCCTCCGCTAACTTTGAGGCTGTGACATCAACCAGCGCCCCAATGTACTCAAAGTTTCCGGATAAATCCGTCTGTCCTTGAGCAAGCATTCGCACATGTTTTACTCGTCCATCCGTCATTAGAAGGCGGGTTTCGGCTTTCAAGGTGGGGGCTTTGCGATGGGCCTCTTCGATCAGAGAGTTGACCTTGCTGATGTCTTCCGGGTGAGCTTTTTTCAGCATGCTCGCCAGAGAGGGCTGCTCATCCTGTGTGAACTCAAATATTCGTCGTGCCTCATCGGAGCAATACACGTCCTCGCTAGGAAGTTGTATACCAAAACTGCCTGTCTGGCTGAGACGCTGTGCGTAAGAGAGAAACGCCTCACTACGGCGCAAAGCATCCACCGCGCGTCTACGCTCGGATACGTCATTGTGAGTCGCGAGGATGGCTTTAGGGACATTGCGATTGTCACGTGACAGTGAGCATCTGCTCACCACGGTGACTCGAGTACCGTCTCGACGGTGCTCCACGACTTCTCCTTCCCACGTACCGACTTGGAGCAGCGAGTCCATTACGTCCTTTTCGGAAGACGCAAACTGCGGGTTGAGCAATGAGCGGAAGTCCTGACCTATGGCTTCGGCTTTTGACCAACCATAAAGCGCCTCCGCTCCTGGGCTCCAGGTAGTAATTCTTCCATCCATATCTCGAACGATTATGGCGTCATGAGTTTGCGCAAGCACTCTGACCTGCTCTTGCAACTCGTCGTTGGCAGCTTTGTTCTTCAGCGCCATGATGGTGGCGATTGCTATCGCAGTCAGGCTGACCAGGCAGCGGGCAAATGCTGCGCTGTGTATATCCGTGCCGTGGGAGAGAAAAAAGGCGATCAAGGTCAGGCCGACACACGATAACGCTACTGTAATGACCCCGCTTCTGGAGTACAGACTGACTGACATCAGAATGACTATCACGTAAAGCACGGCCACTGCGATCTGAATGGAGGTTAGGGTGTCCACGACGAATATGAAGGTTGCCAGTGAAAGTGCACCTATCCGCAACAGGACAGTTGCCATCGCTGGGCTGGGAGCAGAAGCTCCTGCATGTGCCACCGCTTCCATTTTGATTTTCATATGAATCAGAAGGCCTGGAGAGAGTCCAAATTCATTCAGTCAAGTCGTACCACGGTAGTTCAAACGACGAAACGTGCCGTTGTCGTTGATTTTAGATCAGGATCTGACACCGGGGGGGGCATAGGTAGCCAGTAAGGAAGGGGCTGAATGCCCAGCTGAAAGGAGGACTCAGATACAGGGAAATGCCCCAGTATGGCTGCCCGGTGTTGAGTGTCTGGAGGTAACCTTGCTTGCTTTCCACCCGAAATGAGCAATTCTAAGCTAAAGCACTTATGCAATAAGGCATGAGTCCAACGTCGCGACGAAAGCTAGAAAGCGACGAGGGCAATGGAAGAGTTCGCTAACTTGGGTGCTCTGGCTATTCCCTCGGATGCACCAATTACAAAAATGTTCACAGTTGTTGGAAAGAATTTTGTACTCACACTCACCGACTCTGGATTGTGCGCGATTTGCAATTTCATCGTTGGTGAAGTTGGAGTGCTCATGAAATATCCAAACCGGTTTTCCATTTGAGAATTTAACGATATTAGTTATTTCAATTGGCCCTGGTCTAAGTGATACGCTAAATCCTGAGTAGTGGGCGATATTTCCATTGCCGAGGTAAATCCCGTGATGTAAATAAACTTTCCGTGGGCTGACCAGATGTGCGCCTACAGGTATATCGATTGGTTGGCTATCAATATTAACAAAGGTGGTAGAACTTTCAAAGTTGGTATGTTTTTTGTCGAGTTGATTTTGGGGGATGTTGTCGGGGTAACTCCTTTTCGACAGATCGGAAAGGTGAGTGATGATTTTAGTGACAGCCAACACCCGGTGCATGATCTTGATTAGGCAATGTGTGCGTAGGCTGTATCCGAATATCGTTGTGAGGTTAAACATGATGAAATCCTCCGAGATCCTTAAGGTTCATGGTATCAATCCGTCGGAGGTTGTTCATTTGTACATGCGTTTCGATTACCTAATCATTTTATATACCCATCCTATACCAGGGTATTAGACCGAGGGTGCGCAACTGCCTCAATCTAGACCTATGACATTATGAGTTTCGCGATCACTCCCTTGGTTAGCAAACCCGTGTGAGGCACCGATGCGGTGCCGAGGAGCAAGGCTGTGTATAACTCGCTCAGCTTTGTGAAGTCGCTAATGCGCAATTTTTGTCTGTTAGACTGAATAAGAGGCTGGATATGCACTAGCCTTAAGTAACTGAGTTTCAGTAAGGCATTCACAGTTTTCTGAGCGTCTTTCTTTTAGTATGTCTGACTCAAACAACGTTTCTAAATCAACGCGAGCTTCTCTTGCGGTCTGAATAACAGCTGCTTCGTCGTCGTATACAAGATACTGGTCGGCAAGCAGCTTTTCATCGTGTTGCTGAAAGTGTCTTATTCTGCTCAAAGCCTGGGTTTCACTCAGTCCAAGCTTAAGCAAAGCAATTCGACTCATTTCTAGACTTGAGTGAAATAACTCACGCACAGGTGTTGCTTTAAGATCTAATAACTGGTGAGCATGTTGCCTGTTACGTGCTCGCCCTATTATCTTGATTTTAGGATAAAGTTGTCGCACCAGCTTTGCAGTTCTTAAATTTGCATCAGGGTCATCTGTTGCAATAATTATCAACTCGGCCTTGCCTGCATTGGCGGCACGTAATATCTCCGGTTTTGACGCATCGCCGTAGAAAATAGGCATGTGTTTGCTGACGCTGCGAGAGTACTCAATCGGTTCTACAGCGGTATCCAAAGCGAGAAATGGAACACCTTGAGCGCGCATCACACGTGCAATGATTTGGCCCATACGACCAACTCCAGCAATGATTACTTTTGGCGTGTCAGTATCATTACTCGTATGGTGATATTCCATGGGAACCGAGATTGGGATTTTCTTTTTCTTGAAAAAGTATGTTAAGCCAAGCACAAGGAAAGGTGTCAGTGCCATGGATAAAGTTATCGCTAGCACCAAGATATTATACAGGTGCGAGCCAAATATGTTCTGATCCCTAGCGGTTTTGAAGACCACGAAGGCGAACTCCCCTCCAGCTGCCAGGATTAGGCTTATTTGTAATGCCGCGTGCCGATCGAGACCGCCCGCTAATCTGCTAATGAAGTAAAGTAATGGTAGTTTCAATGCGATTAGTAACGAGGTCAGGAGGAAGATTAGCCCTGGTTGGACTAATAGCAGACGAAGGTCAGCAGTCATTCCTACGCTTATGAAGAATAGACCCAGTAATAGTCCTTTGAATGGTTCAACCTGGGACTTCAATTCATGGCGGTACTCCGAGTCAGCCAGTAATAAACCTGCAAGGAAGGCGCCAAGGGCCATTGAGATTCCCGCCAAATCCATCAGCCAAGCAGTGCCAAAGACGACGAGGAGTGCGGTGGCAGTTGAGACTTCCTGCAGGCCAGATTTCGCGACAATTCTAAATACAGGTCGTAATAGGTACCTCCCGGAAAAAACTACCAGCGACAGACTGAGGAGTACTTTACAAATGTGCTGCGGCACGTCTCCTGCCGCCGTTGTCTCGGTGACGCCATTGAGCAATGGTATCGTCGCGATCAGCGGGATCGCAGCTATGTCTTGGAACAGTAAGATTGCGAATGCAAGGTGACCGTGCGGGCTGCTCAGTTCGTTTCTTTCTGCCAGGATCTGCAATCCAAAGGCGGTGGAGGATAGGGCCAAACCGAAGCCAAGAATAAGTGAGCGATCCAATGATTGTCCGAAGCTTATGAGAGCTACGGCACCAATGACCAAAGCAGTTAGAAGAACTTGCGTTAAACCCACACCAAGCACGGTCTTTCTCATCACCCAAAGTCTTTGGGGTGACATCTCTAAGCCTAATAGAAACAATAGTAAAACGACTCCTAATTCAGAAATGCGGCTTACACTCTGTGGGTCGCCGATCAATCCAAAAGCTGAAGGGCCGATCAATACTCCTGCTAGCAGGTAGCCTAGTACGGCACCCAACTGTAAATGCTTGGAAATGGGCACAATAAGAACTGAGGCCGAAAGGAAAATAACTGCTGCCTGTAACATGCTTATTTCGTGATTGGCTATGCTTTCCATGGGCAAGACTCTTATGGGTGCAGTTAAATGGTAATTTCTTGGTATTTAATTGCTCTTACCGATTAGGTTGCGGCGGGGGTACATAAAGAAACCGCATGAATGGAGGCGCGGATAACTCCTGAGTTGGCGCGTATGCCACAATATCTGTGCTAGGCCGAGTTTTGTTGCAGATTCTACTCACACGCTTCACAATTAGTTTGTCGGAGCTTCCAGGGGCGACTTTCTGTAAGGTTAAGTTCTGCGCATTCAAGTCGGGGTGATCTGTATCCTCAACTCGAGCTGAATGGTCTGCGTCGATATATCGAGTATCTGACTGCGAAAGCATGTACTTGAGGGGAATGCTATCGGCATAAAACAAGAAGTATGCATTTGCCGTGAGTATTAATAATGAAGTACAGACAATGATTGCATTTTTCACGTTCTCCACCTCGCTGAATATCTAAAATATGCAGAGATTGTCATGTCTTCAGTTATGCAGGAGAACCTCAATTATCTGATTTTTGGTATCAGCCAAGGTGATGGAGAGGGAGAGCTGTTCAAGTGGTGAATCGATACTTCGCTAAAGCATGGAAACCGCAGTTGACTTGCTACTTGGGGGGGGAATACCCTGCCCGCAGCCCCCCCCCGCGACTCTGGCTGTATAGCGGCACAATTCATTTAACCTCAGCGGCTTAATGAAGAAACGAAGCGCTGTACTGCGTTAATTACGACCTCGGGCATCTCCCGATGTGGAACGTGATAGCAATTGTTGAGCATCAGGATCTCGCTGCGGTTAACTGACAGTTGGGCTATTCGTTCGGGATGGGCTGCAGATCCGTATTCATCCTCTACGCCATGGATGACCAATACGGGGCACAGAATTTGGCCTAACCCTCGTTCGATCGTCCAATCAGCAAAGGATTCTGACAGCCAGGTTTGCGTCCAAGCATTCAATACCCATTGAGATTTCTCCCCGTGGTATTTCTGAAGTCGTTCAAAATAGCGGGCCTGCTCGAATTGCGCCTTCGCGGTCTTTATCCCAAGCAATGTCTGGTCTTCTACAAACGCTTGCGCTGACACTGATACCACGGCTAAACACTGCTCAGGAAAACGCGCAGCGCAGTTCAAGGCCATTGCGCCCCCTACGCTGTGGCCAAATGCGATAAATGTTTCTATACCAAGATGATCAGTCAAGGTAGCGAAAAACTTGGCCTCTTCACGAATAAAATCGGAGGAAATGGTTTCGGAATATGGCGAAGAAAGCCCGAAGCCTTGGCGATCGTAAGCAATCACATCTCTGCGGGTTGCGGCAGCGAGCTGCGCGGGGAAATCGCGCCAGAGTGCCACGCACCCAAGCGAGTCATGGAATAAAACAATAGGCGAAGCATGCTGTGCAGTGTTTTGATCATGCACCCATGTGCGAATGTAGACTCGCCCGTAATCGGTAGGTAACCAAAGCTCTTTTTGTCCAACTGTAGCCATCGTGACGCCCCTCAGATCAAGAGATGGTTGTTTGCATATCTGAACGATCCAAGCGAAGTGTCACTGAAGAAATGCGAAACAGATGATCGATCATGATTTCTTAGGAATGTACGCTATTTACCCGTGTGCTAGTGAGCCAGGACAAACCGAGATTAGCGATTTCCAGTTCATGGTCGTGGTGAGATCGCCCATCGTCGGCCTACTTTCGAGTGCTCTAGCGTAGGCCGAGATGGGTAGGAAGCATCTCTGTCAGTGGTCTCAAGCCAGCATCGCCATTAAATTGCCTTCGCGATCCAGCTTGGCCAGGTCGTCAAACCCCCCGATGTGATGTTCACCAATGAAAATTTGCGGCACGCTGCGTCTGCCACTTCGAGCGATCATTTCTTGGAATTTTCCCTGCTCAAATTGAACATTGATCTCTCGGGTTTCAACCCCCTTACGAGCCAGCAATGCCTTGGCATTGCGGCAGTAAGGACATGTATCGGTGGTGTAAAGCGTCACAATACTCATCGTCTACCTCCAGTGTTCTGTCTTCAATTCACGCGTGTACGGCTGGAAAGTCGACATCAGTTTGGGCAACGTTGTTGAGGTAGTTGGTCAACGTCATTGCCGCAACGTGAGCAATCACTTCAATAATTTTTGCGTCATTCACACCAACTGCACGGGCCGAGGCAATTTGATCATCAGTCAAGCGCCCACGGCTTTCCGTGATTTGCTTGGCAAGTGCGGCTATGGCATCGAGTTGACCGTTGCGAGCGCTTTCGATCTCACTGTCTGACATGCCGGATTTGCTGGCAAACAGAGTGTGTGCAGCCAGGCAATAATCGCATCCGTTAACTTGGGATGTAGCGAGTGCAATCGTTTCCTTTTCGACGGCTGTCAAAGACGTTTTGCTCAAGGCAGCCGAGTGCTGCATGTACGCTGAAAGAACTTCTGGCGCGTGAGCTAGAGTTTTAAAGACGTTAGGCAGGAAGCCAATTTTCTTTTGTACACCTTCAAGCATTGGGCGTGCAGATTCGACGGCTTGTTCGATGTTCAGGGTGGTGATGCGGCTCATGTTGATTCTCCGTAGGTAGTGCGCGGGATGCGCTGGGTACGGAGGTCATGCTACGGACGGCGTTCAATCCTAGGGATGCACAACGTCGAGGAAATGCGACAAATCGTCCAAATAATGGTTTGGGAGCTTTCTCATGGATCGTCTATCTATCTTGCTAACGCAGTTTGGGGTTAGCGCAGGCACGTTTCATAGCGGAGCTTTTTGCGGCATAACAGCGTTTGATGGAAGCCAGTCGTGTGGGCATGTGCACTTGCTCCAAGCTGGAGAGTTGGATGTTCGCTTGGCGGACGACCGTGAAGTTCATGTCAATGTGCCGACACTGATGTTTTTCCCGAGGCCGTATCGGCACCGACTTTCTGCCGGTGAAGAGTTTGCGACTCAGCTGGTCTGCGCATCTTTATCCTTCGACGGTGGAGCCAGTAATGCCTTGGCATCCGCGTTACCCGACTACATGATTTTGCGTCTCGATGACGCGCCCAGCATGTCTGTGACGTTGGAGTGGATGTTCACTGAGGCATTCGGTGGTGCGTGTGGTCGAGAGGCGGTTATGGATCGACTCTTTGAGTTGTTGGTCATCTTGTTGCTACGAAGAATATTGGCGGATCAAAGTCAGCGGCCAGGAATGATGGCTGGATTGGCGGATCCACGATTGGCTCGCTCATTGAATCTGATGCACGAGCAGCCTAACAAGGCATGGAGTTTGGCAACGCTAGCTGCTGCTGCGAATATGTCTCGTGCGAGCTTTGCTGAACATTTTCGTCGTGTAGTGGGGCAGCCTCCCGCAGAGTACCTCTTGAGCTGGCGAATTAGCTTGGTTCAAAAGCGACTGAGAGAGGGAAAATCTATCGCTCTAGTCGCCGATGAGGTCGGCTACGATAGTCCCTCTGCACTGGCAAGGGCTTTCCGCCGGAAAACAGGAAGCAGTCCTCGCGAGTGGGCGCAGGGTGCCAAGCTTCGATGACTCGACAAAGCGAAGAAGAATCTTGTTGAACTGATGAATATCGATCGTCATGTAGCCCTGAAAGCATTATTGACAGATTGATCCAGAATTGAGTACGATTTGAGTATGGCCAGACCGAAAGAGTTTGATAGAGACGAAGCACTTGATGTTGCGCTGAAAGTTTTCAGAGCAAAGGGATTCGAGGGCACCACGACTGACGACCTACGTTTGGCGATGAAAATCGGCCGACAAAGTATGTATGACACCTTTGGTGATAAGCGTCAGCTCTATCTGGAAGCACTAAAGCGTTACCACTCTCGGAGCATTATCCAATTTATGGAAAGTCTTGAGGGGGGGAGCTCTGCTCAAGGCGCACTTCGAGACGCACTTGGTCGCTTTGCGAACCAGGACACTGATGATTTGGCACTGGGCTGTATGGGCATCAATGCCGTATGTGAATTCGGTCGGTCAGACGCTCAAGTTAACGCCATCATTGATGCCGGCGGATCAGCGTTCATAGTGGCGTTTAAGGACTTAATAGCCAAAGGAAAGGAACAAGGAGAGTTTAGGAGCGATTTGGATGAAGACAAAGCGGCTTCTTACTTGCTCTCAATTTTGTCCGGCATGAAGGTCAGCGCAAGAGCAGGAGCTACGACCGAGTCAATCATCGATATTGCCGGTTTAGCTGTACGGGCATTGGCGGCCTAGTAGTAAGTGAATGACATGTGCACTGAGGTGCACATTTTTTTGCATGATTATGGACAGTTCAATCCAGAAAAGGCGCTGTCTCGGTTTTCATGCACCAAGGCAGACGACAGAGTTCAGAGATAATTGGAGGTAGCAATGCAGACTGATGATCCTTTAGCCGCTTTGGTGGCTCGTGCGGAGATTCAAGACGTTCTGTCACGATACACGCGAGCAGTGGATCGCATAGATATCGAAGCCATGAAAAGCTGCTTCCACGCGGACGCAACGCTCCATCAAGGCGGCTTTCAGATGGGGGGACGTGACTTCTGTGCTGCTGTAGAGGGAATGTTGCTTGAGCTTGTCTTAACGCATCACCAGACAGGCAACATCCAATACGACATTCGGGGCGAGACTGCCTACGTTGAAACCTACTTCACGGCAATTCACAGAATCGGCAGTGAGGGTTGGAGTCCATTTCCTCAGGCGTTACCTGGGGATGACTTACTGATCAGAGGTCGATATCTCGACCAGTTCGAACGGCGTGACGGTGTATGGGCAATCGTAAGAAGAGAGGCCACAACCGACTGGGCTCGATTTGATCGTGCGGATGATCGTGGACTTGTCGAATTCCCGCCCGCGCCTGTTAGTTCTCGCGACAAGAAAGATCCGGCCTATCGTCGTTAACGTTGTAATTAGAGGAATATCGGTATGAACACGAATCCTGAAAAAATTGGCGTCGGTGTGATCGGCGCCAGTCCGCTCAGTCCTGGCTGGGCAAACGTCGCACACCTGCCAGCGATTCTCGCTTTGCCAGATTATGAACTTCGAGCGGTGAGCACCAGTAGGCCTGAATCAGCTAAAGCTGCCGCAGAAGCCTTTGGTGTGCCTGCCTTCGATAATCATCAAGATTTGATCGCTCATCCTGGTGTTGATCTGGTAGTTATCACCGTCAAGGTTCCACATCACCATCTACTCATTTCCGCTGCGCTTGACGCGGGAAAAATGGTGTTCAGTGAATGGCCGTTGGGTAACGGGCTAGATGAAGCAATTGATCTCGCCGCTCGGGCTAAAGCTGCCGGAGTAAAAACGGCGATAGGCCTTCAAGCACGCTTTTCTCCTGTCGTACGGCATGCTCGAACGTTGATTGAAGAAGGCTATATCGGAGAGGTGTTGGGAACGACGCTGGTGGGGTCGGGCATTGCTTGGGGAGGCGTTACTGACCGTACGCATGCCTACTGGTTCGATGCAAAGAACGGCGCTACTACGCTTTCTGTGCCGACTTTGCATGCTTTGGAAGCCATCAACTACGTCCTTGGTGACTTTGCCTCAGTCGCAGCGACTTCCGCAGTGCGTAGGCCAACAGTGACGTTGGCAGAGGACGGCTCGACGCTTCCGGTGACCGCCCACGATCAAATCGCAATATCTGGGATTCTTAAAAGCGGCGTGATTGCATCGATTTTCTATCGCGGGGGAGTGTCTCGCGGCAACAATCTGCGCTGGGAAATCAACGGAACGAAGGGTGATTTGGTGATCACCGCAGCGCTTGGAAACCTTCAAATCGCGGACTTGAAACTTGAGGGCGGTGCGGGTGATGAGGAGGGTGTTTCACCTATCCCGTTGCCAGGTTTCTATGACAGCGAACCAGGTGGCGTATCAGGTGAAATCGGTGCAAACGTCCTCCGTTCTTACGCGCATTTTGCTAAAGATTTGCGAAACGGCACCAACACGATGCCCGATTTTGAGTATGGCGTTCGACGTCATCGGTTGTTAGCGGCTATCGAAGAGGCGAGCCGGTCAGGAGTTACTCAAGCAGTTGAGTAATGAATACGTCACGTACCGATTCATGAAATCGTCGTCACACCCCCGTTATAGATCTGTGGGAAGTAACCAATGAAAGCAATCATGATTAAACAGCACGGAGGCTCCGAAGAGCTTTATCTGCAGGAGCTGGCTTCTCCCGTCCCGGGCCCTGGAGAGGTGTTGGTTGATGTCGTGGCCGCCGGCGTTAATTTTATGGATGTTGGGGTACGTAAAGGACTCTACTCCATATCAGCCCTGCCGAAGATTCTCGGTGCGGAAGGCGCGGGGAGGGTGGCTCAAGTTGGCGAAGGTGTGACCCGTTTCAACGTCGGTGACAGGGTGGCGTGGTTTTACATAGTCGGCAGTTACACCCAGCAACTTGTTGCCTCAGTCGATGCGTTGGTACCCATACCTGAAGACATCAGCTTCGAAGTAGCGGCTGGCGCAATGATGCAGGGTCTGACGGCAATGAATCTCACGCACGCGACCTACAAAATCTGCCCTGGAGATACTGCACTCGTTCATTCGGCGGCGGGAGGAGTTGGGTTGATGCTAACCCAGATGATCAAGTTACTCGGAGGGAATGTAATCGGTAGGGTGTCAACGCAGGAAAAAGCAGAGCTTGCGCGTAAAGCGGGTGCTGATCACGTGATCGTTTCGACTGACAGCGATTTTTCCGAAGAGGTTATGAGGTTGACTCATGGGAGTGGCGTCAATGTCGTTTATGACGGTGCCGGCGCTGACACTTTTTACGGGTCTCAAGCGTCGCTAGGCTACTATGGCGTGCTTGCCTATTATGGGCAGACGATCAAGAGCCTCCCCCCGATAGACCTCACAGATCTTCCTAAAAGTATCCTGGTTACATTCCCTGTTGTTCACCATCTGGTGCGTACCTACGAAGCATTAACAACACATAGTAGCCAGTTATTCACTTGGATACAGAAGGGGCTTATCTCCGTTCAGATTGGTCAACGTTATCCGTTGGCAGACGCGGTGCAGGCCCATCAAGATATGGAAGAGCGACGTACGGTTGGGAAGTCATTGCTTATTCCCTAAAGGTCAGTTTGGGAAAACTAAATGGGCGCAATAGCGCCCATTTAGTTTTTTCCCAGGTTCTATGTAGCTTTGCTCGCTTTCGAATCTGTATTAGATGTCCACGACAATTTTGCCCTTGGCTGTGCCGCCGGACACAATGGCATAAGCTTCGTTGACGTTGTCGAGAGTGAATTTGCGGTCATCAAGCAATACTCGCAACTGCCCGGACTCAGCCAGACGAGTAGCCTCAGCCAATATCTCACCGTGATGTTTACGTCCTTTGCCAGTCAACAGTGGTAGAAGTGTAAATACGCCCGAATAGGTGGCACCCCGGAAGGACAGGGGAGCGAGCTTATGCTCACCCCAACCCAAGCAACTGACCACGTGACCCGAGTACACCTTAGTCACTGCAAAAGAAGCGTCCAGGGAAGCGCCGCCGACTGTGTCATAAACGATGTCGAATCCTTCTCCATCGGTATGTTGAGTCATGTACTCCGCAGGCACTTGTTCGTTGTAGTCAATGGCAGTGGCGCCGAAGCTTTCGATCGCGTCACGGCTCTTTGCGCTGCCAGTTGCGTAAACCTGCGCACCGCGCGCTTTTGCGATCTGTACAGCGATATGACCCACGCCACCTGCACCGCCTTGAACCAGCACTTTTTGGCCCGCATGGACGTTCGCGCGGTCTACCAGACCTTCCCACGCTGTGATGAATACCAGTGGCAGTGCTGCTGCTTCTCGCATACTCAGATTGTTTGGCTTGCGTGAAATCAAGTCGGCGTCTACAGCGATATACTCCGCCAGTGAGCCCTGCTGGCCGCCGATCCCACCGGCCATGCCATAAACTTCATCTCCAGGCTGGAAGGCGCTAACGCCTTCGCCGACTGCTACCACTTCACCTGCCAAATCCATCCCTAAAACCGCAGGGAATGGTTGGCGAGCGTGTGCCCCCTTACCTTGGCTGATCTTCGTGTCCAAGGGGTTGACTCCGCTGGCAATGACTTTCACCAAGACTTGGCCTGCCTGAGGCACAGGTAGAGCTAGACTATGGATCTGCAGTGGGGATTCTGGGTTTACCGCGACAGCGGCACGCATGTTGATGTTGTTCATAGGTCTTCCTCTTGAAATGATCCAAGCCGGCATCCGGCGTTGAATACAGTTTCACCTAGCGGCGGGTTTCCGATAAGTAGGTAAATCCCTATAGTGATGATTCCAAAAAGCGACTAAATCGGAGTCACATGGACATCCTTGAATCAATGGCGATTTTTGTCCGAGTAGTGGAGCGAGGCAGCTTTTCTGCTGTTGCCCGGGAAATTGGTTCAAGCCAGCCTACTATCAGTAAACAGATCGGCTCCTTGGAAAAACGACTAGGTGGTCGTTTGTTCGCTCGCAGTACACGTCAATTGTCCATGACGGATGAGGGGCAGCGTTACTACCAGCAATGTCGAGAAATTCTGGCAGCTGTAGAGAATGCTGAGCACACTTTTCAGAGCGGTCAAGAGCGTATTGCCGGAACATTGCGAGTGGCATCCTCGGGCAGCTTCGGTCGCATCCAAATTGCGTCGAGGCTGCGTGGTTTTTTAGAGCTTTACCCCGAAGTGTCCGTCGATTTGCAACTGAACGATGAAAATGTCGATTTAGTAAGCTCAGGGGCTGACGTTGCAATACGCATTGGTGAGCTCAAAGACAGTAGTTTGATTGCAAGGCAGATTGGACTGACTAGGCGCAGAGTGTTCGCTGCTCCAGCCTACCTAGAGCGATTTGGATCACCTTCCAAACCGAAGGATTTGACCAAACATAATTGCCTTGTTTTTAACCAGCTGGAACATTTTGCGAGTTGGCGATTTGAGCATAAAGGCAAATGGGAAAGCGTGCAGGTCAGTGGTAATGTGCGTAGCAATAATAGTGAGGCGGTGAGGCAGATGGTGTTAGACGGGTTAGGGGTTTCGCTTTCTCCGTTGTGGTTGTTTCGCCAAGACCTTCTGGAAGGGCGCGTAATGGTTCTTCTTGAGAGCCACCCACCTGCTCCCTTACCAATCCATGCCGTCTCTCCGCCAGATCGAAAACAGTCTGCAAGAGTCCGGGCTTTCACCGATTACTTGCGGGACGCGTTTGCGCTAGACACCGATATCTGCATGGGCTGAGGTGCTGAGGAGCACAAAAACCGGATGAGTAATTTACGCGGGCATCCTCTCGCGGACGATGTTGACGAAGGCCCGAAGCCCCCCCGGCATGTAGCGATTGGCTGGGTAGTAGAGGCTCAGGCCCGGAAAGAAAGGAGTCCAGTCTTCTAGCACGCGGACAAGCTTTCCCGAGGCAATGTGAGATGACACCGCGAACTCATTCATCCAAGCCAGCCCGGCACCTTGGAGGGCTGCCTCTATCATTAAATGGTGACTATCGAGCGTAAGCGAACCGCTGACGTCTATCGCCTGCTCCTCACCCCTTTTTTTGAATTCCCACTTGCATAAAGTGCCGCTTGGGAAGCGAACTCGGATGCAATTATGAGCGGCCAAATCTGCCGGCACTTTCGGTTCAGGGAATTTGGAGAAATATTGGGGCGACCCGACAACCGCAAAACGTAGTGGGGGACTGATAGGAATTGCAATCATGTCCAGGGGGACGCTTTCTGCCAACCTGATTCCAGCATCGAATCCTCCGGCGACGATATCTACAAAGCCTCGATCAGTGACTATGTCCACCCGCATGTCCGGGTACCTATTTAAGTACTCCAATACCACTGGAGTCATCACCATCTGTGCGGCACCTTCAGAGGTGTTCAAGCGTAGCGTTCCAGAGGGTGTATCTCTGAACTCACCGACCGCCTCCATCGCCGCTGATATTTCACGAAGTGCGGGCTGTATCCGAAGTAGAAACTGTTCACCAGCTTCGGTAAGTGAAACGCTGCGAGTGGTTCTGTGAAATAACCTCACACCAAGTCTTTGTTCGAGCATGGCGACCGCGTGACTGAGCGCTGACGGCGATAGGCCCACTTCCATCGCAGCGCGGCGAAAGCTACGATGATTAGAAACCGCTACCACGGCGTTAAGCTCTACCAGCCCTGATTTTTGCATTGTGCTAATTCCTGCATGTATTCATGCAATATTAGCCTGATTGTTAGCCTCATCGCATGAGCATATTTTATCCAGCCAACCTATACCGGAGAGAAATCCTTGAGCCTGCTTCACTGCTCGAAGCAGTAAGCAAGGTAAACCTGGTGGATCTCAAAGCCTGGTGTCTGGCGGGCCCGTTAAGTGGGTTCTTAACGGATAAAGCACTTGCGAGGATAAATTTATGACACGAATCACGACGCCATTTGGGTTTCATTCAACTGCCAGCGACGTTCTGAAAGGGGTCGACCTGAGCGGTAAGCGAGCTATTGTTACGGGTGGGGCGGCGGGAATAGGGATTGAGACCGCTAGGGCGTTGGTCAATGCCGGAGCAGATGTAACACTTGCCGTTCGACGTCCAGATGCAGCACAAATTATTGCGGCAGAGTTGCGTGCCGTTGGCAGGGGAAACGTCGAGGTTCGATCTATCGATCTTGCGAACATTGCTTCGGTGAGATCATTTACCTCAGCTTGGTCAGAACCGCTGCATATCCTGGTCAACAACGCAGGGATCATGGCGCTTCCTGAGCGAGAGTTAACCCCTCAGGGTTGGGAGATGCAGTTTGCGACTAACTTTCTTGGCCATTTTGCGCTGGTGACGGGTTTGCAGGAGGCCTTGACCCAAGCCCAGGGCGCTCGCATCGTGTCACTTTCCTCGAGTGCAGTTCTGTTAGGGCCAGTAGTCTTCGACGATATCAATTTCGACTTCCGTCCATACGAACCTTTCGCCTCGTATTCACAAGCCAAGACAGCATGTGCACTCATTGCCGTGGAAATCACGCGTCGCTGGGCTGATAGGGGGATCTTAGCAAACGCGCTAAACCCCGGTGCTATCGCGACCAACCTACAAAAGCATACCGGCGGTCTTAAGACACCTGTTGAACGGCAAAAAACGGTTCAACAGGGTGCTGCAACTTCCGTACTTCTAGCAGGCTCGCCTTTGTTGGAGGGGATAGGTGGACGTTATTTTGAAGATTGCAACGAGGCGAAGATTGTTCACCATCGTCCCGCTGATTACATCGGCGTTGCGCCATACGCTATTGATCCTGGCAACGCGCAGCGTTTGTGGAATATTGCCACCAAAATGATTGGGGAGGGCGATGTCTAAGACAGTACGCCCCAAGATAGGCTTTGTCGGATTGGGTGACTAAGGGGGCGTGAATCAGGGCTAAATGATTCCGGGTTGCATAGGCGCTGCTTGGACACCGCCAAAGGGTTAATGGAGCTGGTAAGTCAGTTTTGTGCGACGAAATGTGTTTACAGCTAATTAGGGTGCACGGGTAGATCTGCTGTCGATTTCAACCAAGAGGCGTTCACTGGCCGCCTAATAAAGAGAATCTATAGTCATAACTTGAAATCAAAGGGACGGGCACGACTTTTCGGTTACGAACTAGCCAGCTACGGGTACGCGCTACATCAAAGGATTGACGTGTAAGGGGAAGTTTTATCACGAGCTCTGCCGCTAGTCGATAGCCGCCACACCCGCTGTTGCAATTCGTCTCTAACCATAAGCCCGGTCTTAGAGTGACTTTGGCATCGGTACCGCAAATCAGACATTTCATCATCCTTCATCCCTTTAAATGAGCTCAACATGGAACTAAAGCGTTGAATAGGGTAATTGTGTCCCACGAAAAATCGATACGTACACAAGTAGCAGTCCGCGACTTTTTGGATCGAGGATTGGTAGTTAAACCTTTTAGTATTGATGTTCGATTTACAAGTCTTTTAGTATTTCGTCCTGGTAAACCTTTGCCAGAGAACGCTCGCCAATTTATACTTGCTTTTCGCATTCGACTCGAAAAGGATCTTAAGCAATTACAGACCAAATTGAAGGGCGCATAATAGCCAGTCGGCTGCATTCATTGCTGCGTCTGCGTGATATTCATCAATCTGTAAAAATTGTACGAATAATACAAGCATGGATTTCGTGTTTAATTATGGTGGATCAGGATCGTGCGGTACAGGCCCATCATTGCTTAGAGAAGTCTACGCGCCTCGATATCAAACTCCTACTGCTAATTAATCTTTCTGACAGCCAACCGAATAAAAGCCCAAGGCTTGACCAAAGTACGACGTGGACACCGATTGACGCTATTCGGAATCTCCACAGAAGCACTGCAGAAAAGTCATCGGGTATCTCACTTACAGTAGGGAAAAAATAGCCCGCCACAGCTATGATCAGAATGTAAAGAGATATCCCGACGGTTGCTGCATTCCAGTCGCCGCATGTGGCTCTCATCCTACGGGCTGCTTTGATAGAGAATAGAGCCGCCACGACAGAGACGACAATCATCAAAAAAAACAATACGGTGCGCAGGCCAATCGTTTCTGAATTATTGGTTGCTGGGGGATTCGCAGGATACTTCAACCCTGGTATCAGGTTGATCACAATGAAGGCGCTCACTGCAAGCATCAAGGCCAGAGCCCTCGGGCTGAGCGTCCCCGTCCGACCCAAAGCATAAGCGAAAACCAAAGAAAAAATCCCACCGAGTGACATCGAATAAACCAGCATGCCTGTCAATAAGCCAAAGGTGCTTTGTATCTCTCGGCTGACGACATCTCCGGTTTCCATGCCCATTTCTGAGTCAGCCTCGCCGTGTCCGTGTTGATGACTATGTGAACTTACGTCTTCATAGGCTATGGCAAGCTCAATTTGTGGCTCTCCAAAGACGGTGGCGAAGGTGAACGCCAGGATGCCGGCGAGCAATCCGGCGATCATTCCTCTTGCGAGCAGTCGACCAGTCATTTTAATCACCTAGTGTGAGCATTAATGGCAAGGAAATCCGAGGATATGCCTGCTGTCATGAACGTACTCGTGAAAAAATGTTCCTGTGAAAATTGAAGTTGCGCCTTGCTCCGCGCCAATGAAATAGATACCGACGATCATTAACAGCCCTCCAAAGATCGCCCAAGGTATAATTTCACCCAATGGAATGGTCGGAATCGAATGACCTACCGGGGATGCGGTGTTGTAATTCATGATCGTCTCCGTAAGTTTATCTTGTGGTAAATCGCGAACTCGATACATCAGGCTGGAGGAGAAGAGGCTTCAACGACAATAGCCTCCAAAGCTTGAGTCATTGCTGAAGCGATACTTTCAGTCTCTAGTGCAAGTCCGTGGTGCTTGGACAGCCACCTAGGATCGTTATAGGTCAGGAAAATGGCTCCCTCGCTGTTCTGCCAAATGAGAATTTTAAGTGGAAGATCGAGGCCAATCGTTTGTTCTGCATTCATCAAGGGAGTACCTACGCGAGGGTTTCCGAAAATGAAGACTTCCGTAGGGTTTAAAAACATGCCTACACGCTTGGCAGCCTCAGAATGATCCACTCGCGCAATGATGTCCATGCCCCGGAGTGACAGTGCAGCTATCAATCGAGCTCGCGTATCCGGTAAGCCATTTTGGCTGATATGGGTGACTAAGCCTGGACTATTCATTTCATGGCTTCCTGATACTTTGCGTACTTTCATCGGGCTGCGTGGAACGTGGAAATGCCACAGATATAATAGAAAATGCCAGAAGTGCGCCGACTACTTCTGCAGGTAAATAGATCAATACGATGTCTAGAGGAAGTCCGACAGGGCCGGCTGCGAACAACGCAGAAACAATAATTGCTGGATTTGCGTAAGAGGTTGAAGGAGTCGACACAATAGCGCTTAGTAGCCAGGCTCCAACAGCGAAGGGCCCGGTTAGGGTTAAGCCGCCGCGACTGCACCCAAACACCACAATCATCAAGCCAGTCGCCGCTAGAATCTCGCTATATACAAGTGTCGGCTTTAGGGTGAGTGTGGCAGAAATATTTAAGGTTGAGTCAAAAAGCTGATTAGCAACAAGTGCTCCCATCACCCCACCGATAAATTGGGCGAAAATGTAGGCAATGGTGCAGTTAAGTTTTCTATCGCCTGCGAGCCACTGCAATGCCGTAATGAGAGGATTGAAGTGTCCGCCAGAAACGCTTCCGAATGCGAGTATCAATCCAACCAGAGCAGCGCTCGTTGCAAAACCGATGACCAATAAAATAATCAATTCATTTTCTACGGAAAGTCTTTGAGCTGTTAAACCCGAAGCGGTGATGACTAACATGAGCAATAGCGTGCCCACACCCTCTACAAACGCTCTTCTAGAGAGCTCAAGATTTGGATTTCGCTCAAAAAAGCATGATCCATTGTCAGTAGCAGAATGAGAGGTCATGACTGCTCGGACTACACATTTTTACTTTCAGTATTGGGGCGTTCCCTGGATCTCACTTCATCCATTTTAACTGCCAAATCTGAAGGTGTCAGAATGCCTTTCTGAAATAGAATATTCGCGAATGCTGCTATCCAGCGCTCATAATAAGTCAGCTTACCTATCATCTCGCTTCCGAGAGCTTCTACGCCCCGTCGTTTCTCTTCAGTGTTAATTATCTTGTGGAAGTCGAGAACATCCGCCAGGGCGTGGCACCTCTTTTCCCATGGTTCAAGTTCGTGCTCAACCTGTACAACGGGGTCTGCTGGAAAACCACCAATATCATTTGGTAGCCGCTTCATCAGGTCTTCAGTCTGGCTCATTTTGGACTTTTCTCCGATGGGTTATTGGCCGGAATTACACCGATCATCGAATCGCGCGTTACCAGCGATGCCAGCTGTTCTTCTGTGAATTTTTCCGTTCCCGCTGGCCGCATCGGTAGAACCAGGTATCGAATTACGGCGGTAGAGTCACTGACGCGGATTTCGACGTCATCGGGGATGATCGTGCCGAACTCAGCTAGGACTGCTCGGGGCTCATAAATGGCTCGCGCCCGAAATGGTTTCAGTTTGTACCAATCAGGTGGGAGGCCGAGCACGGGGCGTGGATAGCAGGAGCACAGGGTGCAAACAATAAGGTTGTGTACTTCAGGAGTGTTTTCTAGAACGATGAGCTGAGTATCGTCGTAGAAGCTAATACCCAGTTCTTCGCAACCGGAGCGTCCGTTTTTTAACAGACGCTCTTTGAAATCGGGATTTAGCCATGCGTGAGCAACCACCTTGGCACCGAGTGCCGGATTGCGAGAGTCGAGCACTTCAATCTGACGACGAATTTCCCCCGGCCCTATCAATTGCCTTTCAATGAGCAATTCACGTACCGCCGTCTCCATAATCTCGTAGTAGCTGAGACTGGCGCTGTGGCTAATTTCGTCGTGCGGGTGGTCATGCTTGGCTTTATCGTCATTCCTTTTGCTCATGATGAAACCCTCTCGAGCCAAGTCTCATAAACCTCAATTCGGATTCCATCAGATGGTGAGCCGGCATAATTGGGCCAGACTTCTGTCATTGGAATGGCGATGCGATAGTAATGAAGCTTGGAGCCAGCGTTGTGCCCATAGCCTTCGTCTTCATTGTTAACCGCTGCTGGCTGCATCACGGCCTCTACTATTCCAACCTTGCCCCTTAAGTAAATCGGGACACGGTAGTGCCCTACAGGAGATCGCTCCAACACTCGCACGCTATCCCCGTGCGAAAAGACAGGTAACTCACCCGCTGCCGATACCACCCCTTTGATAAACGTTGCTGATACAAGGCTGCTGCGATCCATAGAAAGGAAAACCTCTCGTGTGTGGAGGTAGTTGGAGCAACTTCAATATCGGCGCTAATCCAAGCGTCGATTAGCCGTCAGTTCTATCTGGAGCTAGATGCTGAACCCGCTAATTAGTTTCTTCTTGTCTATCTTTGCCAGAATTGACTGATTCAGACCTGTGCACGATAGATAATAATTATCATTGATAAAGAATCGATCAAATACATTTTTTGTTACATTCTGAGGTGCGAAAGTTCTACTTAAGCATAAATAAACAAGAAGTTCTGTAATCGGATTTCTATCCTGAACAGGGAGCGGCCTGTCCAACGATTCGTCCTCAAACTACTTTGTGCGACCGTTGTGCCGACTCGGGGATAAGCGCTAAAACCGCAAAATTCTATACAGAGGATGGACACATGCAAACTGAATGTAATTTTAAAAAATTCTCCATGGCAGCTCTGACGACGCATCTCACGATGCTCAGCTTGCTGTTTATATCGGGTCAAGCTTGGTCAGAAAGTCCGGTGTTGATGATTAATGCGGAAGCCGCCAAGTCACCCATCACAGTCACACCGTTGAGAAACAATGTTAGTGTTTTAGAAGGCTCAGGTGGGAACATTGGTGTGTTAGCGGGTAAGGAAGGGAAGTTCATGGTTGATTCAGGTATCGCTGTGTCGAAGGATAAAATTGAAAGTGCATTGAATAAGCTCGGCCCTTCACCAGTAAAGTATGTAGTTAATACCCATTGGCATTGGGATCACACTGATGGTAATGAGTGGCTCCATAGCAAAGGTGCGACCATTATAGCGACGCCAAACGTTGTGAAGTACATGTCGACGACTACAAGAGTTAACGATTGGGATTATACGTTTGAGCCATTTCCTAAGGGCGGTATCCCTGCAAAGACCATCACCGAACCAACAACATATGAGTTCGAAGGTGAAACAATTATTGCCACTCCTGTTGCCCCAGGTCATACCGACGGCGATATCTATGTGTATTTTAAAAAGGCTGATGTATTATTTCTCGGAGACCTTTTTTGGAATGGAGTGTACCCGTTCATTGACAACGATCAGGGCGGTAGTATTGGTGGCATGATAAATGACGTTAATGCAGTGTTAAAAGTTTCAACGGATAATACACAGATAGTGCCAGGTCACGGCCCGGTTGGGACTCGTGCTCAGCTTATTGAATATCGGGATATGCTGACTAACATACGAGATAATGTAGCGAAGTTGAAAATGCAAGGGATGAGCCTTGATCAAATTATAGCTGCGAAACCGACGCAAAAGTATGATGCCAAGTGGGGGCAGTTCGTGATAAATCCTGATTTTTTCACTAAATTGGTCTTCAACGGTTTGTGATCGTTGTATAAAATTTCAGGCATGGGCAGGAGTCCGGGTCTTCACCCGGGCTTCACCTTTTATATTAGTCCGCCATCAAACATTGCGTGCCCAAGATCAGTTTGACAGCCTTTCGATGACCAGGTCTAGCAGCACCCGTAAGCGCTTGAGTTGACGAAGATCTTGGTGATAGCCGACCCAAGTATCACGCGACGGCGGTTCATCTCCCAGATCAACCACTTCTAGTTGAGCGAATCGCTCTCCAAGCGGTATCGGTAATATTGCTAGACCTGCACCACTTGCGCACATCTGCGCCTGAACGTCGCGATTGTTGCTTCGGAACGCTACATGAGCTCTCGGCAGCTTGTTTTGAACCCAACTGTAGCAAGGCATGCTCTCAAATGCTGTGTCCATGGTGATGAGCGCAGTCCCATGACCATCTCCAGCTACAGGGTGGGCCGTTCCTTTGAGAATGTATGCCGCGTATCGCATCTTTAACAGTTTTCTCGAAACGACATTAGGTTCATCGAAAGGCTGAATCCGAAATGCCATGTCTGCCTCGCAGCGCGCGAGACTGTAAAATCGTGTGTCAGTGAGGAGTTCGATTATGACTTTTGGATGACTGGCGGCGAACTCAACGAGCACTGGCGACAGAAGATGAGCGCCAAACCAATCTGACGAGGTTATACGCAGCATGCCCTCGAGTTCTTGCTCATGACCGGCGAGTTGCCTCTGAAAAGTCAGTATTTCCTCCTCAATTCTTTGGGCATGTCCCAACAAAGCAGTGCCTTCGTCAGTTAGAACGAAACCATCAATAGTTCGTTGAAATAGCTTTTCTCCAACCGACTCCTCCAATGCTTTCAGACGTCGTCCCATGGTGGGCTGAGTCCCACCGAGCTGACGTGCGGCCCCACGCAGTGTGCCTTCGCGTGCGATGGCTAGAAATATTCGAACGTCACTCCAATCCACAAATGAACCCCTAGCTTTAAGTGTCGCTACGATACGTTCAAACGCGCACGAATGATGATGCAAATTCGTATGCCCCGCGTGCGAACTCTTTTCTTTTCACAGCGTCTCCGCCGATATAGCCTGCGAGATGCCGATGGGAAAAGGGGGTCGAAATGAAGCCAACCACCTCTATGAAGGCCGCAGTTCTAGAGAACTACTTCGACCCTTTTCGCTATGCAACGGTCGCACGTCCTGTCCCAAGCGTAGGTCAGGTTCTGGTCAACATCTCTGCAAGCGGTGTCAATCCACAAGACCTCAGCATCCGTATTGGTGAGGTGCTATTCGAGAGTTATGCGTTGCCAGCGATACTCGGAATTGATCTGGCAGGCATTGTTGCTGCCACGGGGCCTGGCGTTACGGATTTTTTGCGTGGTGATGAGGTATTCGGTTTGGCGGGAGGGGCTGCGTGCTTCCAGGGAACTCTCGCCGAATATGCAGTTGTTGATGCTCGTTTGATAGCTCATAAACCAACCAACCTAAGCATGAGGGAGGCAGCTGCCATCCCCCTAACGTTTTGCTCGGCTTGGGAGGGTTTGGTGGGTCGTGCGCGATTGAAGCATGGTAATACTGTGCTGGTACAAAACGGTGCAAGTGATCTTGCGCACCTTGCTATACAAATTTCACTCGCTTTGGGGGCTAAGGTCTACGCAACGGGAGCCGGAAGTACCTGTGAGAGGATAGAGGAGTTAGGCGCAGTCTCCATTAATTCCGATAAGCTTACGGTCGAGCATTACGTTGCAAAATTTTCTGGTGGCAGAGGATTTGATGTTGTGTTCGATACGGCCGGCGGCGCTACACTGGACGATGCCTTTCGTGCCGTAAAATACTTTGGTCATGTCATCAGTACATGTGGATGGGGGACGCACTCGCTAATAGCGTTAGCGACTAAATCAGCAAATTTTTCTGCGGTATCTCCCATACTATTATTGACCTGCGAGGAGGGGCGCCAGTCTCAAGGTCACATTCTTTATGAGGCCACTCGATTAATAGAATCGGGCAAGCTACTGCCTAAAATTGACCCGCATCGATTTGGCTTGCAAGCAGTTAATGAAGCCTATGAACTACTCGCAAGTGGACGCGCGTGTGGGAAGTTAGTTGTGGATGTACGGTGAATATTTAAATTACTGATTTGCATTGGTGGAGAGGGAGTGTATATAAGTTAATGACGAAAATGGAGGTCAGCTATTTGTAGCTATCTAAAAGGCTGCATAATAATGTTAAACACTGAGCTAGGGTTTTTCCATGAATAGTGAAAGTGATTATCAGAATATAAGGGAGGATGTATGGCAGGGTTCGAGTTTTTCTGGTCTTCGTTCAGATGCTAGCTTGCCGACCAGACTCACCCAAGCCTTGAACTATACCGCGGCACATAGTCCTTTAATTCGGGGGGGATGTTCGATTGTTGTCGCGGTGCAGTTGAAAGAGTTAGGGTCTCATCAGCTATGGTTGTCTGGATATGTTGACCCAAGTAATTTTAAGGCTCGTGGCGGTGTAGCAGTATGCAATCTTGATGGTGCCGACTCTGTATATCTTGTTAGTTCGATTGATGCTAATAAAACTTATGTAAGTTCGGCGGTCAACAGTTATTGCAATAGTTCTAACGCCACTAAAGTCGAGCTTCAATGTCACTACAGCGAGATTGATCCGGTAATTGAAGGTTTAATCCAGCTGGCTTTGGTTGCCTTAGACAAGCACGGTGCGATTAGTCATGACTTTGCGGAACACCTCGCTGCCGTCCTCCACGCGCACGTCTTATGTAGACATGTCAGCGCTCCTGGTACACCTACGCCTGCAGGCCGGCTAGCACACTGGCAAGAATATAGGGCTAAAGAAATGATGTGCGCTCAACTTGAGGGAGATGTTTGTATAGAGTCCATCGCGAAAGCTTGTAATCTCTCCCCAACTCATTTTTCCAGAGCATTTGCTGCAACCGTCGGCACCCCTCCACATCGTTGGTTAGTGCAGAGAAGAACATATCGTGCTTGCGACTTATTAAGGCTTACAAATTTATCTATATCTGAAGTCTCCTCTCTGTGTGGTTTTGCTGATCAAAGTCATTTCACGCGAGTATTCAAAAAAATAATCGGTACATCCCCTGGGGTGTGGAGACGAAAAGCTACCGCTCCTTGAAATTGCAAAACGATAGTGACGAGGCTGTATTTCTTAATGCATATGCTTTTTTGCTATTTGAATAGAGACTTTTAAATTGAAAAATTATTGTGTTGCCCGCAGGTCTGCAGGGGGTTGTTAGCTAAAGTATTCAAAAAAGACAGGAAGATTCAATACTGTCATACGCTGCGAGTTTAAAATTTCTAAACTGAATGAGCGGTCTGCTGTGTGAGTTATTCCAGTATAAATATTATCACTTGCGAGGGTTCTAAAAATGCCTTTTGTAAACGTTAAACTCGTCGACGGTGTTTTTACAAGTGAAGAAAAGCATGCCATGGCAAAAGACCTGACTGACGTGATGGTAAAATACGAGGGATCTGAGGCTTTTCGAGAGGTTGTATGGGTACTGATTGAAGAATTGCATACTGATGGCTGGCACATAGGTGGACGTCCTTTTGCAGGCCCAAGGTCTCTGATGGAAAGCCTCGCAAACTCGAAAAAAGTCTATGAGATGATTGATGGAAATCCTACATCTCGTGACGAGTTTGCTGCTGCATTACCTGTTAAAAAGTAAAGGCCAATGCTCATCGTGCCCTGTTTTCGAGACATGATGAGTCTAAGTTGCTGAGTTAGTAATTTTATTCATGAAGGGTCACTGATCATCTTAAGGTGCTTTTATGAATCGTGGTGACTTGCGCCGAGTAGACATAAACATCCTAATTGTTTTTGAAACGATGATGCATGAGCGGAATTTGACTCGGACGGCAGAGAAGTTGTTCCTCAGTCAACCAGCTATTAGCGCGGCACTTAACCGTCTACGAGATTATTTTGATGACCCGCTTTTCGTGCGCAATGGTCGGGATATGCAGCCTACGTCTCGAGCTGAGGCCCTTGCACTTCAGTTGTCACCTGCACTTGATACAATGTCAGCTGCTTTGAGTAGTAACCTTGAGTTCAACCCGGAAACAAGTACTGCTACGTTTCAATTTGGTCTTTCAGATGACGTAGAGTATGGGTTGCTCCCTGAACTAATGCGGGAGTTGCGTGCCGAGGCTCCAAGTGTTGTATTAATAGTTAGGCGTGTTGATTATTGGCAGATGCCGCTGCTACTGACCTCAGGTGAAATCTCGATGGGGGTTAGCTATACCAAAGACCTTCCCGCAAATGCGAAACGTAAATTTCTTAGATACTTAAACCCCGTTCTCCTAAGGGCAGACTCTGGGGAGATGCCCATAGGTCTTGATGAGTACTGCACGAGGCCGCACGCATTAGTGTCCTACACGGGGGATATCAGTGGTTTCGTTGATTCGGCTCTAGAATCGCTAGGTCGTAAGCGAAGGGTGATTTTAGCTATACCTCAATTCAGTTCTTTGCCGGCACTGTTGTCCAATACAGATTTGATTGCGACAGTTCCTAGCTATGTGGCTGAGGCAATGGTTAAACAATGCGGGTTCGGACTCCGAATGGAGTCTTTACCATTTCCAACACCTGATTTTGAGCTGTCAATCGTATGGCAAAGTGCTTTGGATTTTGACCCTGCTGAACAATGGCTCCGAGCGAGATTTAACAAAGTTATGCAAAGTGCAGGTTAGTTTATATAAAAGGGGTGACCGAGCAGTGGTTAATAATTCGCTAAAGTGAGTTATTCAAGTGGCTAAGAATATTAGAGTCCTAAGAACCGCCACCTTTGTTGTTCCTGCTTCATCGTTCGGTATCGTCCTTGGCATGGCGGGGCTGAGTAGTTGTTGGCGTGTTGCACAGCTCTATTGGCCAATTTATTCCTGGTTTGACGACTTACTATTTGCGTTGACCTCGGTTGTCTGGGCTCTATTGGTCGTGGGTTTCTTTTATAAGTGGTTTGCAAATAGATCCATAGCGATTGCTGAGGTTGAACATCCCGTTCAGTGCTGTTTCATTGGGCTTTTGCCGGTATCAACGTTGTTGGTTGCAACATGGTTTTTTGAGTGGTATCCGGTGGTAGGTACTTCGCTTATTTTTCTTTGCGCATTTGGGCAGTTGGGTTTTTCAGTAACCAGGTTTGGCGGGATGTTAAGGGGCGGACGGAAATCGAGCGATATTACGCCAGTGATGTACCTTCCCAGCGTCGCTGGTAATTTTGTATCTGCAATCGCGTTGAACGCTATCGGTTCGGAAGAACTTGCAAAGCTATTTTTTGGTGCGGGTTTCTTTTCTTGGATGGCCCTCGAGTCAGTGATCCTTCAACGTTTACTGAACGATGATGCGTTGCTACTTAATTTGCGTCCAGCGCTTGGAATTCAGCTTGCTCCACCTGTGGTAGGCGCAGTTGCTTACCTGTCCGTTTCCAATGGTCAGGTCGATTTGTTTTTTTACACATTAATGGGGTATGGAATTCTCCAGCTTCTGTTTCTCACGCGGTTGATTGTCTGGTTCGGTGAGTCTGGCTTCAAACCTTCGCTATGGGCTTTTAGTTTTGGTATCACAGCATTAGCTCTTGAAAGTCTGAGGGCGGGCTCAACATCTGAGGCGACCTGGTTCACCGGCGCTGCACCCCTTTTTTTTCTGATTGCAAATGTCGCCATCATGATGTTGTTTTTTTTGACATTGTCGCTGTTAATGGTTGGGAAACTATTTAAGTCTGAGAGCTGATAGATTATATCGAAGGTTTCTTAGGGGAGTGGTGTACAGCTCCATTGGCGCGTTCTTTAGGTGTTCACGTATTCCTTAGTGAAACCGTCAATATCAAGATGCCCATTGGAAACGCGCTTATCTTTTAGATTTTTGTAATGTAAATGCAAAAACCTCACTAGGTAGTTAGTGGGGTATCTCGCATCTTTGTGCTTTTTGCTTGTCTTTAAAAGTCTGGTTTGTTAGCACGATCGGTTCCAATCAGAGGCTGATGGGAAGGGGGCTTAAAGACATAAAATGTTGAGGATTAGTTAAAGAATTCTCATGCTGTCGATGAAATGTTGATAAAAATTTTTGTGGAGTTGAATATGTCTCTCTTCCGGTATATCAGGTTTGAAAGTGGTAATCAGCACGCCAGTCGCAGCGTCCATTGATACGCTCAATAAGACAACCTCAGAAACGGCGGCGAAAAGATGGGGTTTGGAGGAAGAGGCAGATGTCGTAGTTAAGCTTTCTACTGATGCAAATAAGGCGTCAAATAGTGCTAAAGGGAAGGGTGTCAGTACCGCTATACAGGAGTTGCTCAAGAATGAAGGAGCTGCAGCAACAGCTGAGGCAACAACAGCAGCAGTTGGCGGCAGCCCAAGCAGCCAGTTACCCGAGCGCTTAAGCAAAAACGATATCCATAATGGGGGTTCAGGGGCAAATCGTCGACACCAACGGTGCGCTACAACAAATTGCGTCCACCTTAGCGGAAGCGTTGAGCCCGGACTTGATGACCAGCTCAATGGTCGATACTACCGCCTAAATTTAGAGCTCTGTTCTCGATGTTCAGTGAGAATTGGCGAATGATTGCGCCAGGAGGGCACATTTGCCCTCCTTTTTCGTTGTAGCTTCAATCGGGATGTGACAAAAAAAAATGGCTCTCTTCACGAGTTGGGTTCACATTGTCGCTCCTTGCGTGAGCCAAGATATCCAGGCAATGGTGCTTAGACTGCGGAGGCATCAGACTTGGCATGCACAGCACAGGTATCCGGGTGCTCAGCCAGCGCCTTGAATGTTCTTTTGTCCTCACAGAGTGCGTCAATCGAGCCAGTTTCGATATCGTAGACCCAGCCGTGTAGGTTGAGCTTACCTTTCTCTTGGGCAAGGCGTACACTGGGGTGTGTTTGAATGTTGGCCAACTGCGCGATAACATTTTCTCGTACCATTGAGCTAAGTTTTGCGGCATCGTCAACATGGTGGCGCGACTCATTGATTACTTTCGCCGATTCCGAATGTTGTAACCATCCACTGACTGCCGGCAAATGATCCATACATTTGCATTTTGCAATGGCTGTCATAGCGCCACAGTCAGAATGCCCGCAAATTACGATGTCCGTCACACCCAGTACGGCCACCGCGTATTCGACAGTTGCAGATACACCACCAGGGTATGGGCTATAAGACGGCACAATGTTGCCTGCATTTCGAATCACGAAAAGCTCACCTGGTTCCTGTTGGGTTAACAATTCCGGTACCACTCGACTGTCAGAGCAAGTAATGAACAGCGTACCTGGATGCTGAGTGGTCGCCAAGTGTTTGAACAGACCGGTGCGCTGAGGAAATACTTCTTTCTGAAACTTCAAAAAACCATCGATAAGCGCTTTCATCGTATTTTTCCTAAATTTATTTGCGTATCTGTTTAAAGATCTTGATGATCAGTTTGTGCACCCGGTACCCATTACACTGTAGTGCAGCACATGCTCCGCACCTTTAGAATCTAGGTACGTCATTTCCACAGGTGTAGGGCCGCACACGTCAGCAGGGGATGTAATGTTCACAATTTTATTAATGTCTAATCGCATTCCGTATTTATAATCAACGGAGTCTTTGGAGAACGCAGGCTCAAGCGCGTAAGCAGATAAAGACACGATAAGGGGAAGTCCAAGTAGAAGGATTTTTTTCATTCAATATTCTCCAGGTAAATAAGTTGGTTGGAATGGGCCCGCAGATGCTGCGGGCCTATGGTTGTTAAGTCGGATTTAGAATGGGCGAAGTGGCAAAAACTTCCCATCCAGGGTAATCACTGCGCGGGATCCACCTTCTGGGTCATCAACTTTCTTGATATCAAGCTTGAAGTTGATAGCACTGATGATTCCGTCACCGAACTGTTCGTGCACAAGTGATTTAAGCGTGGTGCCGTAAATTTGAATCATTTCGTAGAAACGGTAGATTGTAGGGTCAGTTGGTACTCCCGAGAGACTCCCTCGCAGCGGAATAATCTGTAGTTGTGCCACCGAGTTAGCGCTCAATTCCAGTTTTTTACCGATGATTTGTGCAGCCTCTAATGGCAACGGATGTTGACCGAGAAGGGCTGCCGTTACATAGGCTAAGCCGAGGCCAGTACCATCAGCCAAGTCTTGCCAGGAAAGGTTTTTACGAGCTTTTGCGTCAAGGACTTCAGTGGTCAGAGCAATCGTGGTGTCTTTGTAAACGTTGGACTGTGGCATTTGTATCTCCAGTTTTAATTAGGCTGTTGCTGTGGGTTGTTGTGAACACTTGTATCTGTCAAAAGTGATTTTTAGAGCTGTTGCAAAATGTCACTTTGTTTCTTTATTTTTGAGGCTCGGCTAGAGCAGTGGAGGCATCGAAAATGTTAGGTGAAGTGCTGAAAAGGCGATGCCAAATAGTATTTGAAATTTCACTTTATTCACTCTCAACTTGTTGTTTTTTGGTGTGAGGCAACAATACGATCGTGAAGTATTGCTGAGAACTTTATCGTATTAATAGTTAATATAAATGTGGCGGATAGTAGATGCGGCACCGGGACTTAGCAGTCGGTGAAAGGGTGGCCTTAGGTGGTAGGAGGGGCGGAGATGGTTATGGAGGAGGCTGTAAATTGTTGTTTTTGCTCTGGTATTTCTTCTTGGGTTTCCAGAGCTATTGGTCGTAACTCAGTGCAAGAGCATTTACTCGTACTAATGTTGAGGGCCTACAGGTAGGGTCTCAACGACAAGAGCGCTGGTGATGCGTCATCGTCATTCATCATATTTTTACGAGCGGGTGAGAAGACTGACGGGCTTTTTAATTTGATGAAGCGGCGAGATTATGCGCAGCATTTTGCTGTGAAAATCGAGATTGCTGAACACAAGCGAATGATTGAATGATCTGCAGATCATTCATTGACGAGATTTGTCGCGTAAACGCGTTGTTATTCCCAGGTATTCCTCCTGTCAGACCTGACCCAATTCCTCCCGCAGAAAGTCTACAAGCCCTCGCTGTAAACCTGTCAGCGCTCCTTTACGACTGATCAGCGCTAGCTCAGTGGGCTCTAACTCCGGTAGATCGGTGCACACGGTATGTTCTGGCAAGACAGACGAAACGGGCAGCACCGACACACCTAGTCCTGACGTTACCGCCGCTTGAATGCCTGTCAGGCTATGACTGCCAAATGCGATTCGCCAAGGCCGTTGCGCCACATCCAACAGGCGGATCGCCCGCTGGCGGTAAATGCACCCCTGAGGAAATAGCGCGAGCGGCAACACACTGCTGGCCGAATCTGTCTGCGCGCCTTTAACCCATACAAGCTCTTCCGGCCAGGCTGCCCAGCATGGGCCGCTGTCCGGCTCGCGTTTGACCAGCGCAATATCCAGATCTCCATTGGCGAGTCTGTGCCTGAGGTCGGTACTCATGCCGCTGACAGTTTCCAAGCGCGCCCTGGGCTCTTGCCGGTTGAACCCTGCGAGGATCAGCGCCATGCGTCGGGCATCGAAGTCCTCAGGTACCCCGATGCGCAGGATCTCAAGATCGACATCGCTGGCCAGGGCCTCCATCGCTTGCGCAGACAGCGCCAGCAAGCGCCGAGCATAATGAATCAGCATTTCTCCATGCTCGGTGACATTGATGTTTTGTCCGGTGCGATCACGCATCAGCAAGGAGTGACCTACCAATTCTTCGAGCTTACGCACTTGTTGGCTAACGGTTGATTGAGTTCGGTGTACGCGTTCCGCCGCACGGGTAAAACTACCTTCATCCACCACGCAAACGAAGGTTTTAAGCAACTCAAGATCGAGCATGGTGGGCACCCTTGATATTTGATTTTCCACTGATAAATAGTCGCTAATTTAATTTCACACTATCACTGTTCGCGCCTAATCTGAAGATCACATTTCAGAGGAAAGCTGCTATGACACTCAAAAGTACTCCGCGCCCAGAATGGTTGACGTTCGATTGCTACGGCACATTGATTCAATGGGATGAAGGTTTGAAAGCAGTGGTGGCTGAGATTTTGCGCGATAAGGGCGAACACACTGTGGATGCCGATCGCCTGATTGAGGTTTATGACCGGCACGAACATCGACTGGAGCAAATCCCGCCACATCGGTCGTTTCGCCAGTTGAGCACTTTCGGCTTACACCTGGCTCTGGAGGAGTTGGGCCTGGAGAGTTCGCCTGAAGACAGCCAACGTCTAGCAGGGGCCATTCCGCGCATGCCGCCGTTCCCCGAGGTGATCGCTACGCTAGCGGAGCTTAAGGCAATGGGTTTCAAGCTGTGCATCGTGTCTAACACCGATGACGACATTATCGCCGGCAATGTTGCACAACTCGGTGGACATATCGATCGTGTTATCACCGCCCAGCAGGCTGGTGCCTATAAGCCGAATCCGCGCTTGTTCGACTATGCTCACGAGCAGCTTGGCGTCAGTCGTGATCAGGTGGTTCATATTTGTGCGAGCCCCACGCTTGACCACACTGCGGCACGGGACATGCACTTTCGCTGTGTGTGGATCGACCGAGGCACTGGTCGGCAGTTGCTGCCAGACTATCAACCTGATGAGACATTGAGCACGCTGGATCAAGTCGTGCCTCTGTTCAAAAACCTTGGCTGGTAAAGGTCGGAGTCTCTGTCATGGCACATACGCTTGAAAGCAGTCCCGGTCATGCGCGATATGCTGACCTGGACTTAGGGACGCCCGCCATTATCACGGCGCGAAACGAGTTGGCCGCGTGCTTTCAGCTTGCGGCGTTACATGGGCTGGAGGAGGGGATATGTAACCACTTCTCCGCCATGGTGCCGGGGCGCGAAGATCTGTTTTTTGTTAACCCCTACGGCTATGCGTTTGAAGAGGTCACTGCCGATAATCTTTTGGTTTGTGACTTTCACGGCAACGTGGTGGCCGGTGAAGGGATGCCGGAGGCGACCGCGTTTTACATCCACGCAAGGCTGCACAAACAACTGCCACGGGTGAAAGTGGCGTTTCACACGCACATGCCCCACGCCACAGCTTTGTGTCTGCTGCAAGGTTCTCCGCTGCTGTGGTTAGGGCAGACCGCTTTGAAATTTTATGGTCGGACAGCGGTGGACGAGAACTATAACGGGCTAGCTCTCGATGATTCAGAGGGCGATCGGATTGCCAGCGTTATGGGCAATGCGGATGTTTTGTTCTTGAAAAACCACGGCGTGATTGTCGCTGGCCCGACTATCGCCGAGGCCTGGGACGATCTTTATTACCTGGAGCGCGCCGCTCAAGTGCAGTTGCTCGCGATGGCCACCCAGCGCGACCTCAAGCCAGTCCCTCACGAAATTGCACAGCGCGCTTACGAGCAAATGCGACTGGGGGATGCAGAAAGCGCTCGAGCACACTTGCAGAGCGCGATGCGACGTCTGTCGCAAGGACAATCGTCTCGCACGCATTCATAGATTGTCAGCAATGTTCTGGGGTTATGGGATCACTCTTGCAGGATGGGTTTTGCCTATCCCCTGAACATTCTGCATTACGGACGTGGCTCATGTGAGAACAATTCCTCTGTGTTAGGAAATGGTGCCGCCTAATCACAGTTTTCTGAGCAACGACTCAGCTACGTGTGAATTTTACTAGATGTCCGTTGAGCTATCCTGGTACCAACAAAGTGATACTTGTGGACGAGATAAGAAATGCCGATTCCAATGTTGCAGGGGCAAGTCGCTCTGGTAAGCGGTGCGGGCAGTGGAACTGGTATTGGTTTTGCGATCGCCCGACGTTTGGGCCGCGAAGGCGCTCGTGTCTTGATCACTGCCAGCAGTGCGCGGATCCAGGAACGAATAGCCGAGTTACAAGTCGAGGGTATAGACGCTCGCGCGATGACAGCTGACTTGACTGACGAATTGCAGGTCAAGAAGCTGACCGATTGGGCTTACGAGCAGTTCGGCCATATCGACATTTTGGTCAACAACGCCGGTATGGCTATGGTCGGCAGTCTGGAACCCTTCGTCGAAGTGGCGGACATGGATTTGACGATCTGGAATCTATCTCTGGCGCGCAATTTGACCAGTGCATTTTTGCTGACTCGTGCGGTGTTGCCCGGGATGAAAACGCGCCGCTACGGGCGCATCGTCAACATCAGTTCGACGTCCGGTACACGCGGCAGTAATCCAGGTGAGGCGGCTTATAGTGCGGCAAAGGCAGCTATGCTCGGGATGAATATGGGCCTGGCGCTGGAAGTCGGTAAACGGGGCATCACCGTCAATAGCGTCGCACCAGGCTGGATTGATACGGGGGCATTGACCGAGGAAGAAAGCCGCGCCGGTAACTACACTCCGATTGGCCGCGCTGGTCGTCCAGAAGAGGTTGCCGCTGCAGTGGCGTTTCTGGCGTCCCCGGAAGCCAGCTACATCACCGGTGAAGTACTGGTAGTGGATGGCGGTAATTGTCTGATCGAAAACAAGGCGCCCTGTCGCTAGTTTGCACTGCTGCCTTTTAGTGAGTCTTCTATTTAGCGAAGAAATGAAACGCGCAGAGACTCTCTGGTCTTGAGCCGGGTGCTAGCTCTGCGAGCGTTGAATTAGTGCCCCAGGTTGAGCGATTTCTTTCAGGAGCTTCTACACCAGAACATCCGTGCAGCCCAGCCATTTTTATTTCGCCATATAGCTGGAATGGGCCATGACCTCGCGCACCACTGATTACGATTACGGCAGTGCGCAAATTATGGTGGATGATTGCGAGGGGAGGTTGGTGCGTTGTTTGAGATTCACATGTACCTATTTCAGAAACAGTGACGTTATTACGAGTGGATACTCGATCGTTAACTCATCAAGTGCGGATCCTCTAGGCTTTAGGTTGCGATTGAGCCAGTTGGGTCTTCAGTTGTGCGACTTCAGCTTCCAGTTCACGCACTCGCTCCCTAGCCTCAACTTCAACGCTGACGTCTTTCTGGATACCGATGAAGTAGGTGAGTTGATCGGTATCGTTGAACACCGGGGTTATCGATAGTTCGTTCCAGAAGGCGCTGCCGTCCTTGCGATAGTTGCGAATCACTTGTCGGCAGGGGAGAAGGTTCCTTATCGCCTCGCGGATTACTGTCAAGCCGGCTTGGTCACGGTCTGTACCCTGCAGGAAACGGCAGTCCTGGTAAAGGATGTCGTCCACGCTGTACCCCGTCAGGCGCTGAAAGGCTTGGTTCGCGTAGATCAGGATGTTTTCGTCGCCTTCCTGCTCTGCTACCACGATGCCGTCGTTGGATGTTTCAACCACCAGTTTTAGCAGTTCTGCGTCGATCATTTTCAGAGCCCCAGGGAGTGAAATCTCATTTTTAGCGGCCATCCGCCGTAAACGGGATAATCAGTATAACTCTCGGCATTGCCGCCATACACGTTAGCTGAGTTCAGGGGGGGCAGCGGCCAATCGTTCGCGATTCTGGCTGGTAGATTCGGCTTGGCCATTAGCTGATCGCTTCGATGTAGGTGGTATGAGGATCATCTTCAACCATACTTAGGTAAGTGCGCTCCTCATCGGTGCTACAAAACGGGAGCCCGACAAGGCGTCCGTTTTTATTTACGCAATTGCGTTATTAACTTAGAGGAACTTTCCATTCGCGGTCTTTCTTCGGCACAGATCTTCCGTCTAGGATATTCAGGCTTATTCAATCGCTAAGACCGACTATAAAATCCAGGAAGCCTCTGAGGAGCTTCACGAGATGAATCTGAATGCAGATATAATCTTTGCCTGTCGGCACTCCTACTTCCTCTACGGCCTACCGGTTTGAAATAACTTGCAACCGTTGCGTGATTGAGAAACCCCACATGTCTCTCTAGATTTTATCTCGCAATCCCGGGCCCCTCTGACAGCTAACCGCTGCCATGTCGGAGTTGCAGTTTTTATAACTTCGACACTTAGAGGAGGGCCACATGACTGCCCTGGAACCGCTCTTCCTAGCCGAGTTTCTCGGCACCGCCACTTGGCTTTGGCTAGTTTTTATCAGCATCGTCATGGGCCTATTGATCTTCGACCTCGGGGTGCTACACCGTGGACACCGAGAAATCGGCGTTCGTGAAAGTCTGATGCTGTCTGCTGGCTATATCACGGCTGGCTTACTGTTCGGCCTCTGGGTCTGGCAGGTTAAGGGCGGTGAGGCCGGGATGGATTTCTACACCGGTTTTCTGATCGAGAAATCGTTGTCGATGGACAACGTGTTCCTGATGGCGATGATCTTCAGCTTCCTCTCTATTCCGCGTAGGTATCAGCACGAGGTGCTGTTCTGGGGCATTCTCGGTGTAATAGTGCTGCGCGCGATTATGATTGGCCTGGGGGCGGCGCTGATCGCCGAATTCAACTGGATTCTGTATGTGTTCGGCATCTTCCTGCTGTTAACTGGAGTGAAGATGCTGTTCAGCAAGGTCGATGCCCAGCCAAACCTCAGCGATAACCTGCTGGTGAAGTTCCTGCGCAAACACATGCGGGTGACTGAGCAACTGCATGAGGGGCGCTTCTTTGTCCGTCAGGCAGATGCCAGCGGTGAGTCAGTGGTCTGGGCGACGCCGTTGTTCTTAGCCTTGGTGCTGATCGAGTTTGCCGACCTGGTGTTCGCCGTGGACAGCGTGCCAGCGATCTTCGCCATCACCCAAGACCCCTTTATCGTCTACACCTCCAACATCTTCGCCAT
>NZ_JBJXHJ010000033.1:0-40669 GCF_046487845.1 Pseudomonas sp. PHC1 | reverse complement strand
GGCGTACGGTTACCGGGATAGCGAATTCTTTTTCATGAAGATCAAGAGCGTGTTTCCCGGCAATCCGTGATGAACCTAATTTATTGCTCAGTACCTGTTCGTCGGAGCCTGGTTCATAAGAACTTTGCGAGCCCTCGGCATCATAACGATCAACCATCCTTGCCCCTCCTGATGCCACTGAACATTGAAAAGCGCCGGGGATTTGCCCCGATGCCAAGACAAATCCAAAAACACAAACGGCTGCCCAAAGGCAGCCGTTCACAGGTTAGTCGCAAAGCCCTCTCGGGTTTAATCAACCCTCACACCATTTCGTTACGAATCCATTCAACCACCGACGTGCGCTTCGGCGCCCAGCCGAGCAGTTCGCGGGCGTGTTTGCCGCGGACGCGGCTGTTGGAGCCGAGGCCGTAGTTGGCCATTTCGTAGCCCCACTCGGCTTCGGCGTCTTTCAACGGCCAGTCTTGTGGCTGGCCCAGATTCAGGGCCAGGGCCATGGCGGTGGTCATGTCGATGAACGACGCTTCGCCGCTTTCGACGAAGTAGAAGGTGCCCGGGACGTTTTTGCTCAGGGCCAGCAGGTACAGCGCCACCACGTCGTCGATGTGCACGTTGGACCAGATGTTCTGGCCGGTACCGACGTGACGCACCACACCGCTTTTGCGAGCCTGTTTCAACAGGCGCGGCAACTGCACGCTGTCGCGATTGACGCCCAGGCTGTGGCCGTAGATCAGGGTGTTGCAGATGACGGCCGAGTTCACGCCGTCCTGCGCGGCGGCGAGGATCAGGTTGTCGATGGCCACCCGTGCGGCCTTGTCGACGGTGGGCTCCGGCAGGTTGTCTTCGAAGTAGATGACGTCGCTGGATTTGCCGCCCGAGGCGTCGCCGACGATGCTCGACCCGCTGGTGTGCAGGAACACTTTGTTTGAGCCGCGCAGGGCATCGAGCAAGGCTTCGACCGCGCCGCGATGGTCGCTGCTGGCGGCGTTGATCACGGCGTCGGCGGCGCGGGCCTGTTCGGCCAGCAATGCGTTGTCGTCGAGGGTGCCGATCACCGGGGTGATGCCCAGCGCTTTCAGTTCATCGGCCTGTTCGGCGCTGCGTACAAGACCAGTGACGGTGTGACCGGCCTGGACCAGACCGGTGGCGATAGAGCCGCCGATAAAACCGGCAGCGCCGGTGACGAATACGTTCATGGAGAAACTCCCTGCGTGGATAAGTGATGGAGCGAGTATCGACCGGCGAACCCGGTGGAAAAACCCGCCCACAACCAAATCACTGTTGCGCAGGGATCACGAATCAGCCCTTGAAATCAGCGCTGGCGTAAGCCGCCAGTTTGCTCTGGATGAAATCCAGGAAGCACTGAATGCGCAGCGCCAGCTGCGAGTTGCGGTAGTACACCGCGTTGATCGGCTGGCGATAACCGCTGTTGAACTCCGCCAGCAAGACCTTGAGGCGCCCGGCACGCATGTCGTCGATGGTCATGAAATGCGAGAGGCAGGCGATGCCCTGGCCTTCCAGTGCGAGATGGCGAACCGTCTCGCCGCTGGAGGCGCTGATCGCCGGGGTGATTGGCCAGCGGTCGCCGTGCACGTAACGCAACGGCCACTGGTTGAGGCCTTCGTTCTGGGTGAAGCCGAGCAAGGTGTGTTCGCTCAGATCGGCCACTTCCAGCGGCGTGCCGTGTTTCTCCAGATAGGCGGGACTGGCCACGATCAACAGCGGACTGCAACCGAGCGAACGGGCATGCAACGTCGAATCGGCGAGGGTGCCGATGCGGATGGCGACGTCGGTGCTTTGTTCCAGTAGGTCAATGATCAGGTCGTTGCTGTTGAGTTCGAGCTGGATGTCCGGGTACAGCCGACGGAATTCGTCGATGTAGGGCACGATGGCGTGGAGCATGAACGGCGACGCGGCGTTGATCCGCAGCCGTCCCGAGGGCGTCTGCTGGCGTGAAGAAAGGCGCTCTTCGAGTTGATCCATCTGGTCGAGGATCAACTTGGCCTGTTCGAAGAAATACTTGCCTTCTTCGGTCAGGTCCATGCGCCGTGTGGTGCGGTTGATCAGCGTGGTGTCGAGCTTGGCTTCCAGCCGCGACAGCGTGCGGCTGACCGCCGACGGCGTCTGTCCGACCTGCTCGGCAGCGGCGGAGATCGAACCGCATTCGATCACGCAGACGAAAATCTGCAACTCATCGGATCTGGCTTTCACGGGTGTCCTCGAATCGAAAGGCCTGCTGCGCAAGCTCAGGCCTTCGATAGTAGCCGAGCGTCAGGCCTTGAGGCCAAACACCTCGGTCAGATGCTGCTCGTAGCGCGCCACATCCGCTTCGATGTTCGGGCGCTTCATCACGTCCACGCAAAGGAAGGTTGGCAGGCCGGTCATGCCGAGGAACTGGTTGGCCTTGTGGAACGGGAAGTACACGGCGTCCACGCCTTTGGCTTCGAAGAAGTCGGTCGGGTCATCGAACGCCTGCTGCGGCGCGTTCCAGGTCAGCGACAGCATGTATTGCTTGCCGTGGATCAGACCGCCGCTGCCGTACTTCTGCGAAGCATCCGAACGGGTACGGCCATCACTGGCGTAGAGGCTGCCGTGGCCTTCGGTGAAGACTTCGTCGATGTACTTTTTCACGGTCCACGGTGCGCCCATCCACCAGCCCGGCATCTGATAAATGATCACGTCGGCCCAGAGGAATTTGGCGACTTCTTCGGCGACGTCGTACCCCTCGTCGATGAAGGTGGTCTTGACGTCGACGCCGCCACGATCCAGCACGCTCAGCGCCGCTTCGTGCAGGGTGGTGTTGTAGCGACCGTCCGAGTGGGCGAATTTTTTACCGCCATTGAGCAACAGCACTTTTTTCATGGGTGAGCCTCGATCGGATTCCGATGCGCAGCGCAGAGCGCTGGATGGAGAAGGGAAAAATGGAATGGCAGCAGATTAGCGATCCGCCTCGCGCGGAATAAGCACCGGTTGCGCAAAATTCATTTGAGTAAAACGCACGAATCGATTGCCGATTGTTGCCGTAGGATTGGCCACCATCTGAATCTGAGGAGTTTTTTGCGATGAGCGAACGCCAGGGTTTCATCCTGCACGCCAAGACCCGCCCGGAAAAAGCCGAGGCCTTCGAAGCGTTTTTCCGCGCTTATGTCGAACCGAGCCGCGCCGAACCCGGCTGCATCGAGTACCACATGCTGCGCGACCAGGAAGACCCGACCCTGTTCATCTTCTACGAGATATGGGAAAGCCAGGCACATCTGGACGTGCACTCGAACCTGCCGCACATGCAGCAGTTTCTGGCCCAGCGCATGGAATACCTGGAGCGGGATTTCGATATCCGCCCGATTGAAATGCTCAGCGCGTCGTCCGCTAACCGCTGATCAGCAGATGGGCGCCGAGCGCGCCCAGACCGATGAAGAACACTCGCTTGAACAGCACGGCGCTGATGCGCTGGCGCAGCCATTGGCCGAGCAGCATGCCGAGGACAGCGGGAATCAGGGCCAGCAGCGAGGCGCTCAATTCTGCGCCGCCGAGCGACCCGCGCCAGAGCAATCCGCCGGCCAATGCCAGGGTCGACACGGTGAAGGACAGGCCCAGCGCCTGCACCAGTTCATCGCGGCTCAAGCCCAGCGCCTGCATGTACGGGACAGCGGGAATCACGAACACCCCCGTGGCCGAAGTGATGACGCCGGTGATCACGCCACACAGCGGACCAAGCCACGGTTCATGGCGGCGACTGACACGCAGCGCCGGCAGGAACAATCCACTCAGCGCATAGAGCAACAACGCCGCGCCGAGCCCGCGCACTACCCAATGCCCGCCCGCCATGCCGATCCATAAGGTGCCAACAGCCGTGCCGAGAAAGATCGCCAACAGCATCGGCCACAAGCGTTTCACCAGCCCCTGCAAATGCCCGCCGAACGCCAGTTGCCAGACGTTGGTGAGGGTCGCCGGAATGATCAGCAACGCCGCAGCCTGCGACGGTGCCATAGCCAGACCGAGCAGACCCATGGCGACAGTGGGCAGGCCGAGACCGATCACGCCCTTGATCACGCCAGCGACGACAAACGTCGCGATCACCAGCAATGACAGGGCCAGTCCGAGGTGTTGATAGAAATCTGCGAGTGCGTTCATGGCCACACTTTGCGCCTGCGCGGATGAACTGAAAATCTGTCATACACTGAGGCAGCCTCTCTCTCAGCAAGAGTCACGACCGATGCACTTCGACCTCACCGACCTGCGCCTGTACCTGCACATTCTCGACAGCGGCAACATCACCGCCGGCGCTGCGCGCAGTCATCTGTCGCTGGCGGCGGCCAGTGCGCGGATCCGGGCGATGGAAGCGTCGCTGGGCACCGAGTTTCTTGAGCGCGGGCGCCGTGGTGTCACACCGACGCCGGCCGGCAAAGCCCTGGCGCAACATGCGCGGGTGTTGCTGCAACAGGCCGAACGTCTGCAACAGGATCTGGCCGAATACGCGCGCGGCGTCAAAGGCCAGGTGCGCTTGCTGTGCAACACCACGGCGCTCAGCGAATACCTGCCGGAGGTGCTGGCGGATTTCCTGCGCGAGCACCCAAACCTCGACATCGATCTGCAGGAACTGCCCAGCGCCCGCATCACGCATGCCTTGCGTCAGGGCGCGGCGGATCTGGGCATTGTGTCCGACGCGATCGACACCACCGACTTGCAGACCCGAGCCTTTCGCGATGATCCGCTGGTGCTGATTCTGCCTTTGGAACACCCACTGTCTGACGCGAGCGAAGTCAGCTTCAGCGACGCCCTGCACCACGACTTTGTCGGGCTGCACATCAACAGCGCGCTGGCGGTGTACCTGGAAGAACAGGCCCTGCACAGCGGCTCGCGGATGCAGATCCGTATCCGCGCCGATGGTTTCGACGGGGTGATGCGCATGGTGGCCCGAGGTGCCGGTCTGGGTATCGTGCCGCTGGCGGCGGTTCAGCGCGCCGCGCCGCAAGCCTTCAAGACCCTGCCGATGAATGAAGGCTGGGCGATGCGCAAACTGTTGCTGTGCGCCCGGGACTTCGCCGCCCTCCCCGCTTATGCCCGCGCCGTGCTCGACGCCTTGACTCTGCCCTGAGGGGCAGACTTTACCCTTGGGGTTTCTTCCTCAGGGGCAGTCATGATGGGCAAGCGGATTTTGTTGATTCTCGGCCATCCATCCAGCGAAAGTTTTTGCGCGGCACTGGCCGGACGTTACGCTCAATCGGCCCGCGCGGCCGGGCACGAGGTGCGGGAAATCGCTCTCGGCCAACTCGATTTCGACCCGATCCTGCGCGAAGGTTACCGTCAGGTTCAGACCCTTGAACCGGATCTGCTCCAGGCCCAGGCCGACCTGCTGTGGGCCGAACACCTGACGCTGGTGTACCCGATCTGGTGGGGTGGAATTCCGGCGCTGCTCAAAGGTTTTTTCGACCGGATCCTGCTCCCGGGTTTCGCGTTCAAATACCGCGAGGGCAAAGCGTTTCCCGACAAACTCTTGCGCGGTCGCAGCGCTCACTTGCTGGTCACTATGGACACGCCGCCCTGGTATTACCGCTGGATCTATCGCATGCCCGGCCTGCACGAAGTACGAAGGAACACGTTGGCGTTCTGCGGGATCGAACCGCGCCGGACACTGACCTTCGGGCCGGTGCTCGACGCCAGCGACCATCAGCGCGAAACCTGGCTGCAGCAGGCCGGATCGATTGCCCGCCATTGAGTTTTCCGCTATTGGTGCGCATGCCCGCTGACGGAGAAAAGGGATTTGCACATGTACATCGGCCAGGCCGCACAGCGTTCGGGAACCACGATCAAGACCATCCGCCATTACGAATCGATCGGCCTGCTGCCCGAGGCCCCGCGCCAGGGCAAATACCGGGTTTACGACCCGCAGACGGTCGAACTGCTGAGCTTTATCAAATGCGCACAGGGGCTGGGTTTTCGCCTCAGGGAATTGCAGGCGATCTTTGCCGGCCAACCGGAACTGACGCCCTATGAAAAGGCCCGCCGCGCGATTGCCGGCAAGCAACAGGAGATCGCGGCGCATCTGATGAAACTCAGCCGACAGCAAGAGGAACTGAGCGCGCTGGAGGCCAGTCTGGAACACGCGCAACAGCAATGCCTGTCGAGGGTATCGATCGCAAAATAAGCACAAGGAATAGCTTGCAAGGTACGGATACATACGTACTATATCGCCAGAGCGAACGTGTTGCCCGATACCCGTTTTCGCACAACGACAACGGACAAGGAAGAACGGATCGGCTCCATTAAACCTACATGGAATGAGGTGACGCGATGGTTGATTCAACGGAGTTTCGTAATGCAATGGCGATGCTGGGGAGTGCCGTCACCATCGTCACGACCGATGGCCCTGCGGGGCGTTTCGGCTTTACCGCGTCGGCGGTGTGCAGCGTGACGGATTCACCGCCGACGCTGCTGGTGTGCGTCAATCGCTCGTCGTCCAATCACGAGCATTTCAAGACCAATGGCGTGCTGTGCGTGAACGTCCTGACCGGCGACCATCAGTCGACCTCCGGCGCATTCGCCAATCGGCAGTTGAGCATGCAGGAGCGTTTTTCCAGCGTGAATTGCCAGACGCTCAAGACCGGTTCGCCGGTGATCGAAGAGGCGCTGGTCAGCCTCGATTGCCGGGTCAGCAAGGTCGACGAGGTCGGCACTCACAGCATCTTCTACTGTGAAATCCTCGAACTGCAGCAACACAGCGAGGCCACGGAAGGCCTGGTCTATTTCAACCGCAGTTACTACCGTCTGAACGACCAACTGCGCCTGGCACCCGAGCAGTGATCCAGACACCCGCCGGCCTCGGCTGATGCCGGCCGGCGGGTCATGACAGGGATGTAACCATGCTATTCAATGAAGACAACTTCGCGGATATCGACCTGAACCTGATCATCATTTTCCTGGTGCTGTTTCGCGAACGCAGCGTGTCCCGCACGGCCGAACGCCTGCACGTCAAACAACCCGCCATCAGCGGATCGCTGGCACGCCTGCGCAAGCGGTTTGATGATCCGTTGTTTCTGCGCTCGTCGAGAACCATGCGTCCGACCTCGAAAGCCGAGCAACTGGCACAGGCGTTGACGCCAGCCATCAAGCAGATCGAAGCGGTGATCCGGCTCTGAAAAACCGGCGAAAAAAAACCTGCGGGGGTTCGCTTCCGCAGGTTTCATTTTGTCAGGCCGACTTGAGCGCCTGAGCGTATTCAACCCGAGCCCAGAACGCCGGCAGAAAGCACTCGCTGACCAGCAGCGCCGAACCATTGCGGGTGAAACGCGAACGTCGGGCCAGCAGACGTTTGGCCTGTGGCGCGAAGCGATAGGACAGCGCGGCCAACGGCGCACCGGGCGGCAGCAAGGCACATTGGAAGGGTTCGCGCAGGGTCTGCTCCGAGCTGTAGAGAATCTCGGCCAGCGGTCGACGGCCATAGCCGTTCAGCTCCGCCCAGTCGCTGTTCAGCGCCGGCACACTGGTCAGGCTGCGCGCCGTGACACAGGCCTCGCCATCGAGCTTCATCACCACTTCGCGCACCCAGCCAGGGGTGGCCGGTGGCACGTTCAGCGCTTGTGCTTCTTCAGGATTGAGCGGGCCATGGGACTGCTCGACGACTTCGATTGAATAATCGCCCATGGCTTTCAGGCGCGGGGTCAAGGCCCCGGGCAAAAACAGCCAGTGATGCTCGGAGCCGGTCAATTCCGACAGCGGTCGCGATGACCAGTAATGACGTGTATCCATACCCGCTAACACCTTCCTGGTGATGGTGAATTGTTGGTTGCCGTGGAAGGTCAACCCTTCACCGGCGGTGTCTGTCACTCGGCTCCGACTTCTTCGGTCACTTCGTGTTTGCTGATGACGCTGATGGTCTGTTCATCGGTCTTGACCGCCGACAGCAGCGAGTCGAGCAGGCCCGGAAAACGCGCGTCCATGTCTTCACGACGCAGGGACAGCAAGTTTTCCCGACCGTGAGGGCGCTGCCAGATCAGACCGCTGTCGCGCAGGACCCGCCAGTGATGGGTCATGGTCGACTTCGATGCGCCCTTGAGGATCCGCCCGCACGGATGTTCCTGGCCATCGGACAACACTTTCAACACGGTCAGGCGTAGCGGGCTTCCCAATGCATTCAGCACATTATCCAGAAGGATCTGATCCTGATTGGGATGATTCGGGACGTTCATAGGTAGGTACCCTTGATGATATAGGCGGGAAAAATCCGGCTTGTATTCGTCTATACGAGAACAGTAAGACTATACACAAGATGTTTTTTCCCCGCGACAGCCGCCCCGGAGGCGGCGTCCCGCAAAACAACTACAAATCGCTGCTCTGCGCGGTCACCAGGGCAGGCGCCTGGAACCCGCCGCCCAGCGCTGCCATCAACGAAACCGAACTGTCGATGTGCTTGCTGTTGAGGAAGGCCAGGCGCATTTCGTCCTGAATCAATTGTTGCTCGATGTTAAGTGCATCGAGGAACGTGTCCTCCCCGGCCTTATAGCGCGACTGCGACAGATCGTAAGACGATTGGGCAATCGCACAGGCATCGCGCTGCACGACGATCTGCTGCTCGAACGAACGCAGCTGCGTCACCGAAATCGCCACCTCGTGCAGCGCCGAATTCAACACCCGGTTGTACTGCGCGATGGCGCTGTCGAGTTCGGCATTGCCGGCCTTCAGATCCGAACGCAAGCGCCCGGCATCGAAGATCGGCAGCGACACCGTCGGCGCCACGTTCCAGAACTTGCTGACCCCGGCGAACAGCGCATCGCCGGTCAACGCATGGGAACCCGCCGCCGCCACCAGATTGATGTTCGGGTAGAACGTGGTCTTCACCGCCTCGACGTTTTTAGTCTCGGCCTCCACGCGCCAGCGCGCGGCGACGATGTCCGGACGACGGCCCAACAACTGGGCCGGCAACTGCGCCGGCAAGGCCACCACGCTGGCCTGTAGATTCGATGGCCGCTCAAGGGTGCGCGCACGATCAACACCTTTGCCGATCAGTGCCGACAACTGGAGACGAGCCATTTCAATGTCTTCGTTGGCGCCGATCAGGGTCGATTCCGAACGCGCCTTGAGGCTCTGCACCTGCTTGAGTTGCGACAGATTGTCGAGGCCCGAGCCGTAACGTGAATCCGTCAGCTCCACCAGTTTGCTCAGGCGTTCGAGATCCCGCTGATTGAGCTCCGACACCTGCCAGGCATACGCCAACTGGTTGTAGGCCTTGACCACGTTGACCGCGAGAATCAGCCGCGACGATTGCAGATCGACTTCCGCGGCTCTTGCGCTGTTGAGCGCCGATTCCCAGGCGGCACGCTGGCCGCCCCAGAGGTCGAAGGTGTAGCTGAAATTCACCGCCAGATTGCGTGCGGTGAAGTACTGGTGGCCCTCGCCGCTGTAGTCCTCGAAGCGCGACAAACGACCGCGCGTGACACCCGCCGACGCCTCCATTTCCGGATAACGCTCGGCGTCGCGCAGGTCGAGAAATGCGTTGGCCTTCGCGACCCGGGCAGCGACTTCCTGCAAGTCCGGGTTGCTGGCATACGCCTCTTCGATCAACGCGCCCAGACGTGGATCGCCCAGCGATGTCCACCAGTCCGCACGCGGCCATTGGGCCGGCGGCAATTTGTCTTTCAGGCTGTCGGACGGCGCATCGCCGACCGCCAGCAACTTGCCCTGATGATCGATCCCGGCGTAGTTCACACAACCGGCCGCCAACAGGATGGACGCCGCCAGCGGCGCCAGCATCAAACGTGTAATCGAATGCATGTCACGTCCTCACAGGATGGGTTGCGGCACACCGGCCGGTTCGGCTTCGGGTGCGTGGCTCGGTTGCTTGATCGAACTGAGCAGCGTGTACACCGACGGCAGAATGAACAGAGTGAACAAGGTGCCGATCAGCATCCCCACCACAATCACCAGGCCCAGGCCGAAGCGGCTGTTGGCGCCTGCGCCACTGGCGAACAACAGCGGCGCGAGGCCGACCACCATGGCAGCGGTGGTCATCAGGATCGGCCGCAGACGCACCTGCGCGGCGTGCTGGATCGCTTGCACGCGGTCCATGCCTTGCTGGCGCTGCAACTCGTTGGCGAACGCGACCATCAGAATCCCGTGCTTACTGATCAGACCGATCAGCGTGATCAGACCGATCTGGGTGTAGATGTTCATCGAAGTCATGCCCAGCGCCAGCGGCACCAGAGCCCCGCAGATCGACAACGGCACGCTGATCAGGATGATGAACGGGTCGCGGAAGCTCTCGTACTGCACGCTCAGCACCAGGTAGATGATCACCAGGGCCAGGCCGAAGGTGAACGCCAGGCTGTTGCCTTCCTGTATGTATTGGCGGGCGTCGGACTGCCAGTCGAAACTGAAGCCGGCCGGGAAACCTTCCGATTGTTTTTGCAGGAAGGCCACCGCATCACCCAGGGTCACGCCCGGCGCCGGAATGGCCTGGAACGTGGCGGAGTTCTGTTGATTGAACTGGGTCAGGCGATTCGGCTCGACCTTGACGCTGAGGGTGGCCAGCGTCGACAGCGGCACCGGATTGCCCTTCTGATCCTTCACGTAATACAGCTTCAGGGTTTCCGGGGTCAGGCGATCCGCCGACACCGACTGCGGAATCACGTCATAGGAACGGCCGTGGAACGAGAACCGGTTGACGTACTTCTCGCCGATCAGGCTGTTCAGCGTTTCGCCGATGTCCTGCATGCGGATGCCCAGCGCGTTGGCCTTGGCCCGGTCGACCTGGATTTCCACCACCGGATTGTTGAAGTCCAGATCACTGTCGACCACCGCGAACAGACCGCTGGCCTGCGCGGCTTGCTTGAGCTGATCCATCACGTTGTACAGCGCCAGGTATTCCTGATCGCTGCGGATCACCATCTGCACCGGCAGACCACCGGTGGAGCCCGGCAGCGGTGGCATCTGGAACACGAAAATGCTCGTGCCTTCGATCTGGTTCACCCGCGCCTGCAAGTCAGGCTGGATGGTGTTGGCGTCGCGGCCGCGTTTTTCCCAGTCCACCAGGTTGATCCCGCCGACGCTGTTGGACAGCCCGTCCGAACCGTTCGCCACCCAGTTGCTGTAACCCTCGGGGATTTCGTTGAAGGTCTTGTACAGCTCGTGGGCGTAGGCCTCGAGGTAATTCAGGTTGGCGTGCTGCGGCGCCTTGATCGCAGTCAGCAGGATGTTCTGGTCTTCCAGCGGCGCCAGTTCGGTCTGCGCCGAACGATAGAGAAACGGAAGGCTGAAGAAGATCACCAGCGCCACGCTCAGGCTGATCCAGCGCCGCGCCAGCGAACCGCCGAGCAGCGCGCCATAACGACGGGACAGGTACTGGAAGAATCGATCTGCCTTGACCGCCATGAAACCTTCGCTGGTTTTCGCGTCCAGCAGACGGGTACTCATGATCGGCGACAGGGTCAGCGCGACGATGCCGGAGATCACCACGGCACCGGCCAGGGTCAGGGCGAACTCCTTGAACAGCGTGCCGGTGAGGCCGCCCATCAAACCGATCGGCGCATACACCGCCGCCAGGGTGAAGGTCATCGCCACCACCGGCCCCGCCACTTCGCGCGCGCCGATCAGCGCCGCTTCGAACGGGCTCTTGCCCTCTTCGATGTGACGGTGGACGTTTTCCACCACGACGATGGCGTCGTCCACCACCAGCCCGATGGCGAGCACCATGGCGAGCAAGGTCAGCAGGTTGAGGCTGAAGCCGAACATCTGCATCAGCATCGCCGCGCCGAGCATCGACAGCGGAATCGTCACCAGCGGAATCAACACGGTGCGGAATGTGCCCAGGCACAGGTAGATCACCAGCACCACGATCACCAGCGCTTCGAGCAGGGTGTAGCTCACCTCATCGATCGACGACTGAATGAAGTGCGCCACTTCGAACGGGATCTGCACGGTCACGCCCGGTGGCAGGGTTTCCTGGATCTGCGGCAGCAATTCGCGCACGCGTTTGACGATCACCAGCGGGTTGCCGGTCGGTGCGGCGTCCAGGCCGAGGAACAGCGCCGGTACGTCGCTCATCGCGCCGCTGGTGTCGGTGGAGGCGGCGTTCAGTTCCACAGTGCCGACGTCACGCACACGGATGATGTGGCCGTTGTCGTTGCGCAGCACCATGTCGCGGAAATCTTCGACGCTGTTCAGGTCAGTGTTGACCCGCAGGTTGCTGACCACGTACAGGCCTTTGACCTGACCGGGTGCGGCCTGGAAGTTGTTGCCCTCGATGGCCGCCGACACGTCCTGCCCGGTCATGCCGTAACCGGCCAGACGCTGCGGATCGAGCCACAGGCGCATGGACAGTTTCTGCTCGCCCATGATGTTGATCTTGGCCACGCCTTCGATGCCGGCGAACATCGGTTCGACGACGCGGGAGATGTAATCCGACATCTCCGGAATGGTCAGGTTGGAACTGGCGAACGCGACGTAGGCCACGCTGGTGAAGCCGCCGGACGTGCGCTCCACCACCGGGTCGTAAGCGTCCTTCGGCAAGCGGTATTTGATCTGGTTGACCTTGGCCATGACCTCAGTCAGCGCCGCGATGGAGTCACTGTTCAGTGCCATGCGGATCGTCACCTGGCTGCGGCCCTGGGTCGAGGCCGACGACAGATAATCGATGCCCTCGACCGAGGCCACGGCCTGGCTGATCGGCTGCGTGACGAAGCCTTGCATCAGTTCCGAGGAGGCGCCGGGGTATTGGGTCGTGACCGTGATGGTCGACGTCTCCAGCATCGGGTACTGGCGGATCGGCAGGTTCATCAGCGCACGCACCCCGAACAGCAGGATCAGCGTGCTGACCACCACGGCCAGCACCGGGCGGCGAAGAAAGAGGTCGGTGAAATTCATTTTTCCAGCCCACTGAGTTTAAGAGCAATCGTGTCCGGGACACCTTCCACCGCCACGCCGTCGTGGAGTTTGAGCTGACCGGACGTCACCACTTGCACGCCTTCGGTCAGGCCCTTGTCGACCACCGCCCAGCCATTGCGGCGCTCGCCGACCTTGATGCTTTCGCGCTTGACCTTCTGCACGCCGGCTTCGTCGGTGTAGACCGAGAACACGCTTTCGCCGTAGGCGTTGTAGGTGATCGCGGTTTCCGGAATCAGCAGCTCGGCGGTCTGCGGCAGGGTCACCGAGACGCGTGCATACATGCCGGGACGCAGGCGTTTTTGCGTGTCGGTGATGACCGCTTGCACGTTGATGGTGTGGGACTGGTTGATCTGCGGATCGACCGCGACAATCTTGCCGGTGAAGGTCACATCACCCCAGGCATCGACCTTGGCCTGCACGGTCTGGCCCAGTTGCACTTGCGAGCCGTCGCGTTCGGCGAGGGTGAAGTTGACCCGCAGCACGCCCGGATCGGTCAGAGTCGCCACCGCGCTGCCGGCTTGCAGGTATTGGCCCAGGTGCGCCTGGCGAATGCCGAGGGTGCCGGCGAACGGCGCACGAATATGACGTTGGGCGATCTGCGCCTGCATGCGCTCCATGTCGCCCTTGGCCGCGTCGTATTGAGCGCGGGCACTGTCGAAGGCGCGACGACTTTCGGCACCGGTCTTGGCCAGTTCCTGAACCCGGGCGAACTGGGCCTTGGCCGATTCGTACTCGCCTTTGAGGCGCACCAGTTCGCCTTGCTCCGGCGCGTCGTTGAGCTTGAGCAGCACCTGCCCCGCCTTCACTTCATCGCCAGACTCGAAATCAATGTCCACCACTTTGCCGCTGACTTCAGCCGACACCAGCACCTGACGCTGGGCTTCGAGTTTGCCGATGGCTTCCAGGTAGTAGGTGTACGGTTGTTTTTTGACCACGGCCAGACCAACCCGGGTGCTGGGGATCCGTTGCTCGGCCGCCGCCGGTGGTGGCGACCAGAAACGCCAGCCCAGTGCAGCGGACAACACCACCACAAGAACAATAAAGATCAGCGACTTGATAATGTTTCGAGCAAGCATGTGGCACTCCCTTGACTCTTTGCTGCGAGCACAAAAGTTTGAGTTTTAAGAAAATAAAGGTGCAACTTAAGGCGGGCGCGTTATCGATCCCTGTGAACTTTCACTTGTAAACGCGCCCGCTTTATTTATCCGCTGTTACGCCGCGGCCAGTACGTTGGTTTTATCCAGGTAATACTTGCCGATACCGTGCAAGTTCAAAGGCGACAGGGTGAAGTGCTTGGAACCGGTGTGAATATCGCGGAAGCAACGCTCCAGGAAGTGCGACTTGTAGACGGCTTTGGAACCGGCCATCGCGTAGATCTGGTTGACCGCATTGACCGAGTTCTCGGTCAGCACCGAGGCGGCCAGGCCGACGCGGGCGCTGACCGGTTCGCCGATGGTTTCACCACGGTTGATCACCTGATGGATCGCATCTTCCAGCAGCAGTTGTGCGGTGTGCACCGAGGAGATGGCACGACCGGTCTTCTCGAAGATCACCCCTTCCAGGCCCGGATCGGTGTTCACGGCGCGATCGTTGCGGAAATGGTCGACCGCGGCCCGGGCCACGCCCAGCACGGTGGACATCGCCGCCAGGGTGCCGAACTCGTAGTAACCGGTGGCGTAGGCCCGGGAGCTGCGCGCTTCGGGGGATTGTTTGAGGGTTTCGACGTCCAGCGAGAAAGACTTGTGGACGATCACGTTGGAGCACTGGAAGTGATGGCTGCCGGTGCCGCGCATGCCCAGGGTGTCCCAGGTCGGCAGGATGGTGCACTGGCTGGCGGGGACGAAAAACATCCGCACTTCAGGGGTGGTGTTGTTTTCGGTGCCTTTGACGGTGGCGGTGCAGACCAGCCAGTCGGCGTGGGCCGAGCCGCTGGCGAACGCCCATTTGCCGCTCAACAGGTACTCGTCGCCCATCGGCAGCGCTTCGCCACCGGAGTGGATGGCGCCGATCACGAAACCGTCGCAGTGGTTGTAGATCGCTTCGGAAGTGGCTTCCGGCAGGTAGTCCGACAGGCGCCCCATCGCCACTTGCACCGCCAGCTGCCAGGACAGCGAGGCGTCAAAACGGGCGAATTCCAACAGCAGGGCCGAGGTGGTCTGGATATCGACCTGGGACCCGCCGAACGCCTTGGACACCGAGGTCCGGCCAAAACCTTCCTTGAAGAATCGGGACATCACATCCTTGTGCGTCGCGTTGGTCTGCTCGCTGTAATCGCGGTGCTGAATAATCAGCGGATTCAGTGCACGCACCTTCTCGAGCCATTCATTGGATTCGGAGGGAAGGCTGTTCCATTGCATTAGATTTTTCATAACGGCTCCTAGCTATTATTTATTTACGATCAGCAGACGAAAAAACAGACAGAACTTTTATTGTTGTCAAACCCCGATAAAAATGTACGTCTACAGTCGTACATTTGACAAGCACTATTATCAGACTTCTTTCATTTCCCAATAAAAGAGCAATCACTGTCCGACAATAACCCAAGGCGCAAGAGGCCAACGTAACTTGCGCACAAGTTACGTGGTTTGAAACTTTTTGATTACTTCACGCCGGCACGCCGGTCACTGACTTTCGACAGTGAGGCCCAGTCCTGATCGGCCTGACCATGGGCCATGCCGTCCAGCAGGTTGTCCTTCAACACGCTGGCAAACGGCAGCGGCACCTGCGCCGCTTCACCGGCTTCCAGCGCCAGGCGGACATCCTTGAGGCCCAACGACAATTTGAAACCGGCCGGCTCGAATGTTTCATCGACCATCAGCTTGCCGTAGCCCTGATAGACCGGCACGGCAAACAGGGTCGAGGTGATCATCTCGATGAACGCCTCGCGACGGATGCCGTACCCGCCGGCCAGGGTCGAGGCTTCGGCCATGGATTCGATTGCCGAGGCGATCATCAGGTTGGCCGACAGTTTGGCAGCGCAGGCCACCTCGGCCGTGTCGCCCAGCGTCCAGGTCTTGCGCCCCAGCACATCGAACAACGGCTGTACCCGGGCCAGAGCCTCGGCAGGCCCGGAGGCGAGAATGTTCAGATTGCCGGCAGCCGCCACATCGACCCGCCCCAGCACCGGTGCCGACACGTAACCGACGCCGCGTGCTTCATGCACGACCGCCAGTTCCCTGGCCAGCGCCACGGACACCGTGGACATGTTGACGTGCACGCTGCCGGCCTGCAGCCCATCCAGCGCCTTGGCGTCGAAGAACACCGAGCGGATTGCCGTGTCATCGCCGAGCATCGAAATCAGCACCTCGGCCTTCGCCGCCAGCGCCGGTGACTCGACAGGTTCGGCGCCGGCCTTGGCCAGTGCTTCCAGCGGTGCCGACGAACGATTCCACACGCGGACCCGATGCCCGGCTTTCAGCAGGTTCAGCACCATCGGTGCGCCCATCGTGCCCAGACCGATAAATCCCAGTTCCATGTCGCGTTCCTCTCTCGATGAGGTGTTCAAAGCCGTTCAGACGATGATGCAGAATTGCGATTGTACGTGTACAGGCGTACATTTCAAGTGCCGCGATGATTCATTCTTCACGGCAAGGGTTTCAAACACACCTTTACCCAAGGCAAGGAGGCTTTATGCAATTCGGGATCTACACCGTTGGCGACGTCACACAAGACCCTACCAACGCCCGTACCCCCAGCGAATCCGAGCGCATCCAGGCCACCCTGCAAATTGCGCAGAAGGCCGAAGACATCGGACTGGACGTGTTCGCCACCGGCGAGCACCACAATCCCCCGTTCATCACCTCCTCTCCCACCACACTGCTGGCCTACATCGCAGCCAAGACCCAACGCATCATTCTCTCGACGTCCACTACCCTGATCAGCACCAACGATCCAGTGCGTCTGGCTGAAGAATATTCGCTGCTGCAAAACCTCTGCGGCGGCCGCATGGACCTGATGCTCGGCCGCGGCAACACCGCACCGGTCTACCCCTGGTTCGGCAAAAGCATCGCCGACGGTCTGCCACTGGCGATGGAAAACTATCGCCTGCTGCACCGGCTCTGGCGCGAAGAAGACCTCAACTGGAGCGGACGCTTTCGCACACCGCTGAAAAACTTCACCTCGATCCCCAGGCCCCTCGATGATCTGCCGCCCTTCGTCTGGCACGGCTCGATCCGCACCCCGGAAATCGCCGAGCAGGCCGCGTATTACGGCGACGGTTTTTTCGCCAGCCACATCCTCTGGCCCCGGGAGCATTTCATGGCGCTGGTGGAGTTCTACCGCGCGCGGTTTGCCCATTACGGTCACGGCACGCCGGAGCAGGCGATCGTCGGTCTCGGCGGGCATATTTTCATGCGTCGCAACTCGCAGGATGCGCGCCGTGAATTCCGTCCCTACTTCGACAACGCCCCGGTGTACGGCCATGGCCCGTCCCTGGAAGAGTTCATGGAAATGACCCCGCTGGCCGTCGGCAGCCCTCAGGAAATCATCGACAAGACCCTGACCTTCCGCGAGTACTTCGGCGACTACCAGCGCCAGCTGTTCCTGTTCGACCATGGCGGCATTCCGCTGAAAACCGTGCTGGAACAACTCGACATGTTCGGCAAGGAAGTCCTGCCGGTGCTGCGTGAAGAAACCCGCAAACGTCGTTCGCCACTGGCGGCCGAGGCGCCGACTCACGCCAATCGCCTGGCCCGTTTGCACGAGTTGCAAACGCAACCTACCGATCCGCGCTCCGACGTGAAGGCTCCGCGACACGATAGCGTGACCGGCCACTGACCCTGTGGGAGCGGGCTTGCCCGCGAAGGGGACGGCACATTCAACAATCTCGTTGACTGGCAGTCCGCTTTCGCGAGCAAGCCCGCTCCCACACTTGTTCAGGCAGCGCCTTTCAACGGGCGCTGCGCATCCATCGCCACCACCACGTCATCGTGGATCAAACGGGCCAGATACTGACCGTAACCGGTCTTGCTCATGCTGCCCGCGTGCACCAGCAATTGCGCGTCGTCGATCCAGCCCTTGTGGTAGGCGATCTCTTCAAGGCAGGCGATTTTCAGGCCCTGGCGTTTCTCGATGGCCTGGACGAAATTGCCGGCCTCCATCAACGCATCGTGGGTGCCGGTGTCGAGCCAGGCCATGCCACGGCCCATCACCGACACGTTCAATTTGCCGCGTTGCAGGTAGACGTTGTTGACGTCGGTAATCTCCAGCTCGCCGCGCGGCGACGGCTTGATATCGGCGGCAATCTGCAGCACTTCGTTGTCGTAGAAATACAGGCCGGTGACGGCGTAGTTGGACTTGGGCTCGCTCGGTTTTTCGCAGATGCTCAGGGCCTTGCCGGCGGCATCGAACTCCACCACGCCAAAGCGCTCGGGATCGGCCACGTAGTAGCCGAATACGGTGGCGCCCTCGTCGCGGGCAGCAGCTTGCAGCAGGGTTTCACCGAAGCCGGCGCCGTAGAAAATGTTGTCGCCCAGCACCAGGCAGACGTTGTCTTCACCGACGAATTCGCGACCGATGATGAACGCCTGGGCGAGGCCGTCCGGGCTTGGCTGCACCGCGTAGCTCAGACTCAGGCCCAACTGGCTGCCGTCGCCGAGCATGCGCTGAAAGCCCGGCAGATCTTCCGGGGTGGAGATGATCAGGATCTCGCGGATTTCCGCCAGCATCAGCACCGACAGCGGGTAGTAAATCATCGGTTTGTCATACACCGGCAGCGACTGTTTCGAGACGCCCAGGGTGATCGGGTGCAGACGCGAACCGGCGCCGCCCGCCAGCAGAATTCCTTTGTACTTGGCCATGCTTTTTTCCTTTCAAGCAGTGAGAGTTCAATGACTGAATGTTCAGGCCACGAGGGACTCGTCGCGTTGTTCGCCGAGACGCTCCAGCGCGTAGGCGCCGGACATCACCCGCACCCACCAGGCGCGGTTATCCAGATACCAGTCGACGGTTTTCTGCATGCCGCTCTCGAAGGTTTCCTGCGGCGTCCAGCCCAGCGTCGCGTGGATTTTCCCGGCATCGACGGCATAGCGTTTGTCGTGGCCCGGACGATCCTTGACGAAGGTGATCAGGTCGCGGAAGTGCGCAACGCCCGGCGGTTTTTCCGCACCGCGCGCCTCGAGCAGATCGCACAGGGTGTGCACCACTTCCAGGTTGGTCTTCTCGTTGTGGCCGCCGATGTTGTAGGTCTGACCGACCTCACCGCGGGTGACCACCGCATACAGCGCGCGGGCATGATCTTCGACGAACAGCCAGTCGCGAATCTGCGCGCCATTGCCGTACACCGGCAACGGCTTGCCTTGCAGCGCATTGAGAATGACGTGGGGAATCAGTTTTTCCGGGAAGTGATACGGCCCGTAATTGTTCGAGCAATTGCTCATGACTACCGGCAGGCCGAAGGTACGATGCCAGGCGCGAACCAGATGGTCGGAACCGGCCTTGGTCGCCGAGTACGGCGAACTCGGCGCATACGGCGTGCGCTCGGTGAACGCCGGATCGTCGGGCTCCAGGTCGCCGTACACTTCGTCGGTGGAAATATGATGGAAACGGAACGCCGCCTGACGCGCCGCGTCCAGTCGGTTCCAGTAACCACGCGCCGCTTCGAGCATCGTGTAGGTGCCGACGATGTTGGTTTCGATGAAGGCTTGCGGGCCATCGATCGAGCGGTCCACGTGGGACTCGGCGGCCAGGTGCATCACCGCATCCGGTTGCAGGCGTGCGAACAGTTCGTCCAGCGCTGGCTTGTCGCAGATGTCGACCTGACAGAACCGGTAACGCGGCGAATCGGACACATCGGCCAACGATTCAAGGTTGCCGGCGTAGGTCAGTTTGTCGACGTTGATCACTTCACATTCGGTCTCTTCGATCAGAAACCGCACCACGGCCGAGCCAATGAAGCCCGCGCCCCCTGTCACTAAAATTTTCATCAGCGCCTCCCCTGGCAAAATGATGATTGAACGTCCTTCGATGCTGTGTGCAGGTCAGTTCAACAACGCGACCCAGTATTGCGACAGCCCTTGCTCGAGAATCAGCAGCGTCTGGATGCAGACGAAGCTTTCGTCGGTGGTTGCCGAAGTCGCGTTGAGCGGGCCGAATCCACCGTCCTGCTTCTGATGGGCAGCGATCCAGTCTTTCGATTCCTGCAGATAAACCGGTTGCGCATCGAGCAGATACATCGCTGCGATGGCCATGTAAGTGCCCACCAGGCTGACTGCTTTGCCGGGCCGGTAATGGAACGAGCCGTTGGCCAGTTGCAGCTTTTGCAGCCAGGCGACGGTTTGTTCGGCATCGACGATGCGGCGGTTGAGAATGAACAGCGTCGACACCACGCGGTACACCGAAAACGCGTCCGGCGGATACCCTGGCTTGTTGGCGAAACCACCGTCGGCCGAACGGCAGCGCAGAGCAAAAGCCATCACGCCCTGCTCGTCCGGCGCCTTGGCTTCAAGCGCATGCAGCGACAGCACCGCCAGGTTGGTGTGCCAAATATCGGAGCCGAAACCCGGTACATCGCCGAACCCGCCATCGGAGTTCTGACACGCTTGCAGGTAACGCACGCAACCGCCGATATCGTTCGGCAACGCACCCAGCACTCGCAGCGACAACACCGCGCAGTAGGTGGCGAACACATCGCTCAGGTGCCCCGGCTGTTCGGCAAATCCGCCGTCGGTGTTTTGCGAAGCCCTGATGCAGTCGATCAGGCTGGCCTTGTTTTCGATTTGCAGGCCCAGAGCGTGTAAGTCCGAAATCACATGCAACCCGGAAAACACCTGCCAGGTCTTGTCGGCACGGAACCCCAGCGGGGCGGTTTCGGCGGTCAGCCCGTAAGGCGTTTCATTCGACGCCCGGGCCTTGGCCAGCCACGCCAGATACCGCTGCAGATCGACGTTGATGGTCGGCACGCCATTGGGGTGAATGCGCTGCACATCGCCACTGCCATCGATCACTTGCAGCTCACGGTTTACCAACGCTGCATCGTCATGATGAGTGAGGGCAGTGGCCGGCTCGATGGACTGCAAGGCGTGGGCGGCGGCGAGCTGGGTTTTCAGGCTTTTGAGGTGCAGCGGCAGGTAGGTCAGGTTGCCGATGCTGAAGATCCCCGGTTGACGCGGCGGCGCCCAGAACTGCCGAATGAACGGCACGGTCGGGTCATCCGGGGTCGACCAGAAATAGCCCTTGCCCATGAACAGACCGCCGTTGCTAGCGTCATGAAACTCCAGCAACGCTGTCGTCACCGAAGCCCGGTCCGCTTCGCTTGCGCCGGACGGCAAGGCCTGAATCGCCTGCAACAGCAACGCCACGTCGTAAGCCGTCTTGATCGGGAATGGCGACTCGTGATTTTTGTACGAGGTGTGCCAGTCGCAACGCACTTTGCCGTTGATCCCGACTCGGTCCCAATACCCGCCGTACGCCGGATCACGGAACAGTGCCAGGGTTTGCAACAGGAACGAACGAGCGAGATTCGACAACGCATTGTCGTCCCGTGCATCGGCCAACTGCGCCAGCACCAGGCTGACCTGAGCACGCACGCCGCAACGGGTCAGCGCCACATCGACACAGGATTGGCTGTCGCTGCCGGCGACCCGGCCGATCAGGTTTTCTGCATGAATCTGCAAGTGCCCGACCAACCCGAACCCCAACGGCTGATTGTCGATACGCGCCAGCAAGGCCGTGGCGCTGATGTCGAGATCGATCGAGGTCGCCAGTTCCAGCGGCGTCGACCAATCACTGCTGTACAGGCCGGCGACCGTGGAACGGGCATAGAGTGCTTCGACTTTTTCCAGCAGGCCGTGGATCGCGGCATTGTTCGCCGCGTCCTGCGGCACCCGGCGCTGATAGGCAATCAATGCCGCCAGCGCGTCCAGTTGCAGCGCCAGTGTCCGGCAGCGTCCGGAACCGTGTGGCGTCCAGTAGCGGTCGGCCAGTTCGTGGAAACCGCCATTCGACGCATCATGCAAACGCATCAGCCCGTCATGGGCAAAACGCAGTTCGACATCGTCGCCGTGCTCGGCCTGATAAAGCGTCGCGGCGACCTGATCCTGCAACTGCTTGTCGCTGGAAATCGCAACCTCGCCACTGGCATCGGTCACGGCGAAAAAACCGCCGTGATCGATGTCCTTGAGGCCTTGATCAAATAGAAACTGCGGATGCAGTGACATGGTGAATCCCTCTTCCTTGAGGTTAAGCGGCTTTGCTTTCGGTCAGCGACACAACGCTGCCCTGGCACAACTCGATGATGCACGTCGCGGCGCGGGCGGCACCTTCGCCATCCGGCGCAGCCACTTGCTGATGCGGTGCGTAATAGGTCGAAGCGTCAGTGTCTTTTTCCAGTTCGCCCTGGATCAGTTCGACGATCGCGTCGCGATCGTGGCCCAGATGCGTCGGGAAACCCAGCAGCTCGAGACGGCGCAGCGCCTCGAGTTCGTGGTACTCGGACTTGGACGGCAGCACGAACAGCGTCGGAATCTGCAGTGCGGCGATTTCCGTCACCGTGATCCAGCCTGGCGCCGAAATCAGCAGGCTGGCTTCGCGCAGCAGGCCCATCCAGTCCGGGTAATACGGCACGCAGACGACGCCGTCCTGAGCCTGGATATCCTGACGGCCCAGCAGCACCAGTTTCAGTTCCGGATTGCGCTCGCGCAGGATCTTGAAGCTGTCCAGATAGGCGGCGAGCAGCGCGTCCTTGTTCTGCGCAAACATCGTGGTGCCGCTGATCGAGGCGACAATGAACGGCGAGTCGCCCAGGTTCAGTTGCTCGCGCACGTTCAAACCGGTCTGCACATTGATGTCGCGGATCATCGGCCCGACGAAATGCGCCTTGCCGCTGACCAGCGCTTCGGCCACCGGTGTGCCCTGATCGAGGGAAGCCACATACGGTTTGTCGGTCAGCACCAGTTGGCTCTGATTGATCATCCAGTTGAACTGGCTGTGCAGCGCGGTGCGGGCCCGGGCCATTTCCAGCGCGTTGACCTCGAAACCGCCGTCGGCCAGATCATGGTCTTCGAGCTGGCACAGGGTGAAGTCGTAGCGCTCGGTGACGAACACCAGCGGCGTACCGCTGAAAATCGCGGCCAGGCAGGCGGCCATGTTGTAGTCGGACACCAGAGCGGTCGGCTTGTATTCGGCGATCAGGGCCAGGTAAGACAGAATCCGCTCGCCGGACAAAAACGTATTGGCGATATAACCGCCAATGTAATTATTCCAGTCGAGTTCTTTCGACAAGTTGCTCTTTTTCGAGTAATCGACCAAACGACCGGCAATATCCACTACTTCAACGCCGGACTTTTCGAACATCGGCGTGAAGGTCGGCTGCAGGGAAGCCAGTGCCACGGTCAATGGCATATCCGGCCGCTGTTTTTTAATCGCCTGAGCGATGGACAGCGCGCGCATGTTGTGACCGGAACCGGTTGGATTGGGGGCAAATAAAATCATTCTTGAATCTCCATTAGTTGAACAACGCCATGAACCACAGTGTTTTCCAATACATCCCTTATAACCACCGAGTACGGTTTGATAACGGCACCGTCACCAATATTCAGTGGACCTACCAAGATGGCGCCCTCGCCAATAACGCAACGACTTCCAATGCGCACCGGTGCCTCCTCCCAAGGCAGTGAGCGAAAAGAATGATCATGGGTGGAGGCCACGATCGTGACCCCTTCCGACAACTCGCTGAAGGCACCGACGGACACACCGCCGGCCGCCTCGATAACCACACCGGGAGCCAGTCGCACGCCGGTGCCCAATTCGATACCGCCCAGTTGCGACATGCCGCCCTGTCGGCTGCTGCGCCCGATCAGAATGCAGTCCCCGGCGATTTCCACCGACGCGCCGCCACGCAATTCGGCATCGATCAGGGCGTCGTCGCTGATGTCCCAGGTCAGGGTGTCGGGATTCAGCGACTTGAGCCGTGCGACCGACTGCGTGGAGCGATCGAGCATCGACGGCAAGCCCTGGCGCGCCCGCTCCCGGACTTTGGCCAGCACGGGTTCCGGGCTCGGCCGGCCGTCCTCGACCACGGTGCGCCGGGCAATGACCCGCGCCGGGCGACCGACGACGATTGCGTCCGGCGGCACATCCGCTGTCACCAACGCACCCGCTGCCACCACAGCCCCGGCACCGATGGAAACACCGGCAGCCACGGTGGCCTTGGCGCCCAGCCAGACGTTTTCGGCAATCCGAACCGGCGACTGCGCCGTCCCCAGGCACTGGGCACCGGTGGCGAACATGCTGGATTTGCCGACAGAGGCGTGCTGCAAATCGCATCTGAAACCAATGAAGCAGTCATTGCCGATCTGCACGTTTGTCAGGCGACTGCCGGCACGCACCCAGACGTGCCGGCCAAGCTCACTTGCGCTATCAACAGTCGTCGAAACTTCAATTACGTTTATGTCGTCCACAATAAAGCCTCATTCCATTGATGCCGGGCACATAACATTCCGATAGGCGTGCGCATCCCGCAGATATAAATCCGCCAGTGCACAAATAATTAATTAACTGTTCATTTAAGGCTTCAACTCAAAGCACGCGAAACATTGCGTCCGCGCCACTTATTAACTGTCCAGTTCATTCAACTGTCATTACTCATTAACAACAGATAGAAGTTCACACTTGAGCCAAAGGCCAAGTCAGTTGTCGATGATGAGAAAAAACCGATTCAAGTCTGTCCGTGACTCAGGTGAAGCTCCCTTGTGAGGAATAGTTCTTTAGTACGAATGTTATAGTACAGACGATTTTGTTTTGCAATAGGTGTCAGAATGGTTATCTCGTTTTAGTCTAAAAATTGATTGAACTTTTATGATGCACGCTTGTACTAAAACCGTCATATATGCACAGCGATGGTGCGCATTCAGGTATCGCGTAGATTGGCGCCAGCGCTTACAGGCATCTGGAGGTCGACCCCAGACATTCCGGCAGCCCCCGCGAACGTTACGGTGACGACTCCAACTCCCTTTGGCCTGGAGCCGTCATGCCCGCACCTATCACCGTTCTGCGCGACACCCATCCCCTGCCCGTACTTGACGCCTGCAAATGGGAAAAGCTCGAGGGCGACCCACACACCGTCAACCTCAACGCTTACACCAGCGAAGACGGCAGCAAGATCATGGGCACCTGGATCTGCACCCCGGGCAAGTGGCGGGTGGACTACGTGAAGTGGGAGTACTGCCATTTTCAGGAAGGCTACTGCGTGATCACCCCGGACGGCATGGAGCCGATCCACCTGCGTGCCGGCGACATCTTCGTGGTCGAGCCGGGCATGAAAGGTACCTGGGAAGTGGTCGAGACCGTGCGTAAATATTTCGTGTTCGCCTGAAACAAAAAAGCCGGGAAACCACCCGACGTGATTTCCCGGCAACACCTGCTGCATTGGATGTGCAGACCTGTGGCGAGCACAGGCCTGACGACAGTTACTGCGGCTTGCGATAGCTGTTGATGATCGCCGAAAAATCCTTGCCACCTTCTCCACGCTGACTCATCGCCTGATACAACTGCTGCGCTACCGCGCCCAGCACCACCGGCTGATGGGCCTGACGCGCCGCTTCGGTAGCCAGCCCCAGATCCTTGAGCATCAGCTCGGCGCCGAAGCCACCGGTGTAGCCGCGCGAGGCCGGTGCCGTTTCGACGATGCCCGGCCACGGGTTGTACATTTCCGAACTCCAGCAACGCCCGGTCGAGCTGTTGATGATCCCGGCAAGTACGCCAGTGTCGATCCCCAAAGCATCACCCAACGCCATCGCCTCACTGACGCCGACCATCGAAATGGCGAGCAACAGGTTGTTGCAGATTTTGGCGATCTGGCCGGTGCCGACCTCACCGCAATGCACGATGTTGCGGCCCATTTGTGCAAGCACCGGTTGCAGAGTGGCGAACAGTTCCGGGGTGGCGCCGACCATGAAGGTCAGCGTGCCGGCCGTTGCCCCGCCGGTGCCGCCGGACACCGGGGCATCGGCCATGGCCACGCCCTGTTTGGCAGCCGCCGCCGCCACATCGCGCGCCGTCTGCGGATCGATCGTGCTGCAATCCACCGCCGGCACGCCTTTGCCGATCCCGGCGAGCACGCCGTCCTCACCGAGCCAGACGCTGCGTACATGCACCGCAGCCGGGAGCATGGTGATCACCAGTTCTGCATCTGCAGCAGCTTCGCGAGCCGAGGCGCGAATGGTGCCGCCCAGTTGCTCGAGTTCCGCCAGTACGGTTGGGTTCAGGTCCACCAGATTCAGCGAATGTCCGGCCTTGATCAGGTTGCGCGCCATCGGCGCGCCCATGTTGCCCAGACCGATAAATGCGATTTTCATGGCCATTCCTCAGCGCAGGTTGATGGTGGTGTTCACGCCGTCGTTGACGCTGTCGTCATCGAACCAGCGCGCCGTGACCGTTTTGGTCTGGGTGTAGAACTGCACCACTTGCTTGCCGTACGGGCCGAGGTCGCCGAGTTTCGAACCGCGTGAGCCGGTGAAGCTGAAGAACGGCACCGGCACCGGAATCGGGATGTTGATACCGACCTGGCCGACGTCGATTTCAGTCTGGAATTTGCGTGCCGCCGCACCGCTCTGGGTGAACAGGCCCGTGCCGTTGCCGAACGGGTTGGCGTTGACCAGCGCGATGGCCTGATCGAGAGTGTCGACTTCCAGCACCACCAGCACCGGGCCGAAGATTTCCTGGGTGTAGATCTGCATGTCGGTGGTGACCCCGGAGAACAGGGTCGGGCCGACGAAGTTGCCGCTCTCGTAGCCCGGCACACTGATGTCGCGACCGTCCAGCTCGAGTTTCGCGCCTTCCTTGATGCCGCTTTCGATCAGATCGAGAATCCGCGCCTTGGCTTTTTTCGAAATGACCGGGCCGACATCGGTGCCCGGCTCGTTGCCGGCGTTGACCTTGAGTTTCTGCGCCAGCGCTTTCAGATCCGGCAACCACTGTTTGGCCGCGCCCACCAGCACCACCACCGAAGTGGCCATGCAACGCTGACCGGCCGCACCGAAACCGGCACCGACCAGCGCATTGAGCGCTTGCTCGCGATTGGCATCCGGCAACACCACCGCATGGTTTTTCGCGCCCATCATCGATTGCACGCGTTTGCCGTGTTTACCGGCCAGGTCATAAACGTGAGTGCCGACAGCGGTCGAACCGACGAACGAAACCGCTTTGATGTCCTTGTGGGTGCACAGGCCATCGACCACGTCCTTGCCACCATGGACGACGTTCAGAACACCGGCCGGAATGCCCGCTTCAATCGCCAGCTCCACCAGCAGCATGGTCGACAGCGGATCCTGTTCGGAGGGCTTGAGCACGAAGGTGTTGCCGCAGGCGATGGCCATCGGGAACATCCACAGCGGAATCATTGCCGGGAAGTTGAACGGAGTGATGCCGGCGCAGACGCCGATAGGCTGGCGCAGGGTGTAGGTATCGACGCCGCCGGCGACGTTCTCGGCGAACTCGCCCATCTGCAGGCTGCCGATGGAGCAGGCGTGCTCGACCACTTCCAGACCACGGAAAATATCGCCCTCGGCATCGGCAATGGTCTTGCCCTGCTCGGCGCTCAGCACCACGGCGATGCGTTTGGAATGTTCGCGGATCAGCGCTTGCAGCTTGAGCATGATGCGCATGCGTGCGCCGATCGGGGTCAGCTTCCAGGTCTGGAAGGCGCGCTGGGCGGCGCTGACAGCGGCGTCGACTTCAGCGGCAGTGGCGAACGGAACCTTGGCCAGAACCTGTTGGGTCGCCGGGTTGACGATGTCGTGCCACTCGGTGGTCTGCGACTCGACCCACTCGCCGTCGATCAGCAGCTTGACCTTCTGGATCGTGGTTTCGTTGGGCGTAAGCGATGCGTTCATGCTGGTCTCCAGAACTTGTTTTTATCTTAGGAGCCAAGGCGAAAGGTTCGCCTTGAGATGAGGCGTGTGTCACGAATTGGTTGTCGGACTGTTTTTGGAGTATAGATGTGCAAACTTCTAATAAGAACGCACATATAAGCCCGTCCATCATGCAAAAAAACATCACCTCTCTCGGCTCGCTGAACTGGGACGACCTCAAGTTTTTCCTCGAAGTCGCCCGTACCCGCAAGGCCAGCACGGCGGCCAAACGCCTGGCGGTGGACTACACCACCGTGTCTCGGCGGATCAGTTCGCTGGAAGCGGCGCTCGGCACGTTGCTGTTCGAAAAGTCGCGCACCAGCGGTTTCGTGCTGACTGCCGAAGGCCAGCGCCTGCTGAGTTATGCCGAGTCGATCGAAAGCACATTGCACATGGCCTGCGAGCAGGTGTCAGGCTCTGGCGTCGCGCTGTCCGGGCATGTGCGCATGGGCTGCACCGAAGGATTCGGCAGCTTCTTCATCACCCCGCAGTTGAGCCATTTCGTCGACGCGTACCCGGCGATCTCGGTGGACATCCTGCCGCTGCCGCACTTCATCAGCCTGTCCAAACGCGAGGCCGACATCGTCATCGCCCTCGAACGCCCGGAACACGGTCCGTACGTGTGCTGCAAACTCTGCGACTACCGCTTGCAGCTCTACGCGACTCAGCAATACCTGGACAAGCACCCGCCGATCCGCCGCCCCGCCGACCTGGGCAAGCATCAATTCATCAGTTACGTGGATGACCTGGCGTTCAGCTCGGAGCTGCTGTATCTGGCGAACGTGTTGCCCGGCGCCAGCGCCAATTTGCGCAGCACCAGCGTGATCGCACAGTTCGTGGCGGCGCAGCAGGGGCGCTCATTGGCGATTCTGCCGTGCTTCCTCGCGGCCCAGGACCCGCGCCTGTTGCCGGTGTTGCCGGAGGAAATCGACATCACCCGGCAGTTCTGGATGTACTGCCGGGAGGATCTGCGCAAGCTTAAGCGGATCACCCTGTTGTGGGATTACATCCGTGAGGTGACCGAGCGCAATCAGGGTCTGTTGATGGGAGAGACCCGCGAAATGCAGTTCGCCGATTAATCGGCGCTGACCACGATCGACACCCGGCGGTTTTCGGTGCGGCCGGCGGCGGTGTCGTTGGAGGCGACCGGTTCGCGGCTGCCGAGGCCTTGCAACTGGATGTTCTCTTCTTTCATGCCGACCGAGGTCAGCACTTTGCCGACGCTTTTCGCACGACGCAGTGACAGCTGCTGGTTGTAGGTTTCCTTGCCCGAGGCGTCGGTGTGGCCATCCACGCGTACCCGTTCGATGCCGACACCCACCAGCGCTTGGCCGATACGCTCGACGATTTCGGTACTTTGCTGGTTCAGGCTTTCGACATCGCTGCCAAACAACACTTTGCCCGACAGACCGAACTCCCAGCCGTCATCGGTCAACTCGAAGCCTTGCTGCTTGAGGACCGCGACCTGAGCCGGCGTCAGGCCTTTTTGTGGTGCGGTCTGGCAACCGGTCAGGGTCAGCATGGCTGTCAGCAACAGAGTGGAAAACAGGCGAATGGAAAGTGAGAACACGGCATCAGCTCCTGGTTTGAACGGGATCGACCGGGTGCTCCGACCCAGCCGTGAATTGGGCGCCGCGCGACAAACGCTTGGCTTGATACATCGCAGCATCCGCCGCATCGAGCAAGGTGCCGGGCGTGGCACCATGATCGGGGTAAACCGCGATGCCGATACTGAGCGAAGTCACGACACTGCCGTCGCCCGGAAGCGCAATCGGGATGTCCATGCTGGCGAGGATCTTGTCGGCAATGCGCTCGGCGTCTTCGGTCTTGTGCAAGGGCGTCAGCAGAACGGCGAACTCATCCCCACCCAGACGTGCCACCAGATCTTCTTCACGCAACTGCGCCCGCACCCGACTCGCCACCGCCATCAGCACGGCATCGCCAGCGGCATGACCGAAGTTGTCGTTGATGTCCTTGAAGCGATCGCTGTCGAGAAACAGCACCGCCACTTGCTCATTCGACTTGTGGGCATTGCGCAGGGCCCGGATCAGGCGGCCTTCGAAAAAGGCCCGGTTCGGCAATCCGGTGAGGCTGTCATGACTGGCCTGATGGGCGAGGGTTTCGTTTTCGCTTTGCAAGTGGGTTTGCCAGGATTCGAGTTCATCGAGCAGGGCATTGAAGTCGGTGCCGAGGTTGTCCAGCTCGGCAATCTTCGCCCGCGGCACCCGTCGATCCAGTGCCCGTTCGCTGCGAGCCGCATGCGCCACGGCCGCCAGGCTGTGCAACGGGCCGATGATCCTGCGCAACTGACGTTGCGCCAGGTAAAGCGCGACCCAGGCACTGATTGCCATGCAAAGAATGATGCCCGCCAGACCGCTCAACAGAAACCGCATCAGGCTGCCGCCATGGCCGATCAGCAAGATACGGCCGATTTCGTGATCCTGATGCTGGATCGGCAGGTTGATGGGTTTTTCCAGAATGACTCGCGCGATCTTCATCTCCAGTTCGGAAAACAGGCCGTTCTCCGGGCGCTGCCAACGCGCGAGCAACTGACCCTGAGTGTCCAGCACCTGGACATCCGCCACTTCTTCGGTCGAGGCGATCAACGCCAGCGCTTCGGTCGCGGCGGCCTTGTCGTTGAACACCACGGCGGCCTCCACGGTGTAACTGATCGAGCGGGCGATCAGGTGCAGGTTGTGATCGGCATAGACTCGCAGCGCCAGCACCCCAAGCAGCGTCAGCGACACACTGGCCATTGCCACGGCGACCAGCGCCACAATCAGGTTGCCACGGCCGATGACCGAGCCCAGGGTCGGACGCCCAGTGGATTTGTCGCCTCTCATGGCACCGCCGGTTTGCGGCGCGACAACTGCAGCACGCTGGGATGAATGCGCACACCGCTGCGGGCAACGGAGTCGAGATTGACCTCGAACGACACTTGTTCATCACCGACCCGCAGGCAGAACAAGCTGCCAACCGTGCACTGATCGCCGCCTTCACTGATGCTCAGCACCGGATGGCCGATCAGGGATGCGAACAACCGGCTGCGTTCGTCTGTGGTGAGTTTGCCGATATAGACCGCGTCGCACTCGCTGACGATGGCCGGATTATCGGCCAACAGTCGGCGCACGATAACCGGACGACCGGTGGACTGGGTCGTGCCCTTGACCAGATCGTCGGTGTACTCGGTCGGACCAACGATGCACAGACGCAACTGCGCCGGCTCGACCGGCCAGCGCGCGTAACTGAGGATACCGAGAACCACCTGAGTAACGGATTTGGCGCGTTGTTCAGCCATACCCGCTGAGGCTTGAGTCTGGGCAGCGGCCACACCCGTGAGCAAACAGAGTACAACGGCAAGCAATGCCTGCTTGCAGACAACTACGCGCTCTGTCGCCCAGACAGCCACCTTCATGCGGGGATTCTCTTGGATCGTTACGAAATGATGCCGCAACGATAGCACAGCGTTGGAACACCAGCGATACAGCGACCTCTGACTGGTCGGTCAATAATCGGCGGTCATCCAGGCAACTTCATCCTCAAGGCGCCCCTGCTTCTTCGAGTTCCAGCATCAGTCCGCTCAAGCGCTTCACCTTGCGTTGTACTGCCTCTTCAAATACGCCACTGCGGGGTTCGATCAAAGTGAACCAGTCCTTGGCCCGGGTAATTCCGGTGTAGATCAGTTCCTTGGTTAACACGGGGTTCAGGGCGTCCGGCAGGATCAGCGCGGTATGGGCAAACTCCGAGCCCTGTGACTTGTGCACAGTCATCGCGTACACGGTTTCGACATCATTGAGCCGGCTCGGCAACACGAATCGCACCCCACCACGCCCGTCGTTACGCGGGAACGCCACGCGCAACACTGACTTACCGGCATCCGGGCCATCGCGCTCGGGCAATTTCAGGGCGATACCGATATCGCCATTCATCAGTCCCAGACCGTAGTCGTTTCGGGTCATCAGCACTGGCCGGCCTTCGTACCATTGCTGGTCGCTCTCGATCAGCCGCGCCTTGAGCAATGCTTCGGTGATGCGCTGATTCAGCCCCTCCACACCCCACGGCCCCTTGCGTACTGCACACAACAACTGGAAGGTATCGAAGGCCCGCAAGACGTCACGCGCCCAATCGACCCAACCCGGATGCTCGAGCGGCGTTCCGTTTGCCGGGCGTCGATCGCGCAAGACGCTCAAATAATGTCGATACCCGTTGGGACCTTCGCCATGTCCCTCGAGCACAAGATGCTCCAGTTTCCGGTCGTGCTCGTTCTGAAGTGGCAACGAAAACACATCGCCATGAGTTTTGGCATTCAGCAGCTGACGAGCCTCGTCCGGTAGTTGCTGATTCACTCGGCGAGCCAGTTGACCGATGCCGCTGCCCTCACCGAAACGCCGCGAATGACGCAGCATCACCACTTGCTGGGCCAGCGGGTGCGAGCCGTCACTGCCTTCGTGCAAACCGCTGTCCTGCAGGGATTCGCCGCTCACCGCTTCCAGCCACTGGCGGGTCTGTGGACTGTACCAACCGGCTTCGGCATCACGGCACAAATCTCCCAGCACCGCGCCGGCTTCCACCGAGGCCAACTGATCCTTGTCGCCCAGCAACACCAACCGGGCATGAGGCGGTAAGGCATCGAGCAAGTTGGCCATCATTTCCAGGTCGATCATGGACGCTTCATCGACCACCAGTACGTCCAGAGGCAGACGGTTACCGGCATGATGACGAAAGTGGCGAGTTCCAGGACGACTGCCGAGCAAGCGGTGCACCGTTGTCACTTCGGTCGGAATTTTTTCCCGCACGCCTTCAGCGACCTTCAGCGATTGCACCTGCTGACTGATGGACTCGGTCAACCGCGCCGCCGCTTTCCCGGTAGGCGCCGCGAGCCTGATGCGCAATGGTTGATGCGCCTCGACCGCAGGTGCCTGGAGCAACGCCAGCAGACGGACCACCGTTGTTGTTTTGCCAGTGCCGGGGCCTCCCGTGATGATGCTGAAGGCACTTCGGGTGGCCAGGGCGCAGGCGAGTTTCTGCCAGTCAATGACATCCACACGCTGCGCTGGATCAAACAGCGCCTCCAGCCGCCGTGCAAGGTCGGGCGGTGTCGCTTCCTGCTCTGCGAGGCGCTGACGCAGTGCGCTGTCGATACGCCGCTCGTAGGCCCAATAGCGCCGCAAGTACAAGCGCTTGCCGGACAACACCAGCGGACGCTCCTGCGCCGACGTACCGTCGTCGGCGGCCAGCGCCACCAGCGAACTGCCGGCCAGCACCTTGCACCAGTGAGCCCCGTCGAGGGTTTCGAGTATCTGCGATGGCAGCAGCAACACGCCGGGTTGTGTATCCCCCTCTGGAGGCAGGGACAGGGCGAAATCCGGCGCCTTAAGGGTTTCGAACAGGTCCAGGCAAACATGGCCGTGCCCGAGCTGGTGACTGGTCAAGGCGGCGGCGAGCAACACCAGCGGATCGACATCGGGTGCCAATTCATGAAGAAAGGCCACGAACGCCTTGTCCAGTGCCCGCAGCCAACCGCGCTCGACCCAGCGGGTGAGCAACAGCAGCAGATCATCGGCACAGGTGAGAGGTGTCAGCTGAGCCAGGCTGCCGGCGGTCAGCGGCGTAGGCAGCAGGTCGGCGATTGTCCGATTCATAGCAGTTCTCCCTGTTCCCACACAGGCTCGGCCCTGGATTGCGGTTTGCCCTGGAACATGAGGTCCAGACGCTCGATCAACTCCCGTGGTGGGCGTGCGAAGTAAACCCCACCACCAGGCGCCCGTGTTCCACGCAGGAACAGATACAACGCGCCGCCGATATGCCGGTCGTAGTCGTAATCGACGAGCCGCGCCTTGAGCTGACGATGCAAGGCCAACAGGTACAGCACGTATTGCAGGTCGTAACGATTGTCGAGAATCGACTGCTCCATGGCCCGCTCGGTATACGCAGCGTCATCGACACCCAGCCAGTTGGATTTGTAATCGGCGACGTAGTAGCGCCCCTCGTGCTCGAACGTCAGGTCGATAAAACCTTTGAACATGCCATTGAGTTGCACCGCTTCGGCGCCAACCCGGGCAACACCGTTGTGGGTAAATTGACGTACCTGTTCATCGAGCTTGAGCACGTCGACTTTGTGGCTGGCGAACCAGAACTCCATCTCGACCCGATACTGCTTCAATTGCTCAAGAACCACCGGCGGTTGATCATGCCCTGCAGGCAGCGGCAGTCTGAGCAAATGTTGCAACCAGTCGCAGAGGGTGGTGATCCAGCCTTCCCAGCCACGTCGATTGCAACGTCGGGCAATCGCATCATTCAACGACTCGCGCGTGACCGCGAAACCCTCCTCACCTGCCCACTCCAGCAAACCGTGAAGAAACGTTCCCGGATTCGGTCCACGAGGGAAGCGGTGAATGTCTGCCCCGCCGGCGATGATCTCGCGTGGTGCTTCAGGATCCAGGCGTTCGTCATCGAACAGTTTTTGCGCTTGCGGACTGTCGGGAGCTTCGTCATTGCCGACGCTCAGCACGTCACTGATACGCAAGGCACTGTACGACGCGATCCACCAGTTCTCGCTGGCCCTGCGGCTCGGCAATAACGTGGCGCGTAGCTTGGCCTCGTTACGCGGGGGCTTGTAAACCTCGTTGGTAGCCTCTGGCATTTCAACAACGCTCAGCGCCGAACAATCCTGTTGCAGATCGTCCAGCCAGCGAGCCAATCCGCTGGACTCATTCAAACTCGTGCCGCCACCCAACAGATAGCCCAGCGCAGAAAGGTGCAGAACCGAACTGCTGTGGTTGCCGCGCTTGAGATCCGTGACCCCGAGCCAGCATGCATGCTGTGCGCGGGTCAGCGCGACGTAGAGCAAGCGCAGATCCTCTGCCAGGCGTTCGTTGTCCGCCAAGGCGATCAGTTCCGCGTCGGGCTTCAGGCTGATGCGAGCCTTGCCGGATTCATCGTGGTAGTGCAGCGGCAATCGACTGCCATCCAGCGGTTTCGCCGAGCAGATAAAAGGCAGGAACACCAACGGGTACTCAAGCCCCTTTGACTTGTGAATGGTCACGACCTTGACCAGTTGCTCGTCGCTTTCAAGACGCAGGATCTGCTCTTCACCTGCCTGACCGGACAGCGCCAGATGCTCGGCCAGGTGGCGGATCAGTGCCTGCTCACCATCGAGCTCCGACGCGGCCTGTTGCAACAACTCCGACAGGTGCAACAGGTTGGTCAGCACCCGCTCACCATCACTGCGGGCGATGAGCATCTGCGGTAGTTGAAAGTCATGCAGCAGGCGCCGCAACATCGGCAGCACCCCTTGCTTGCGCCAGAGCTCACGATAACCACGGAACTGCATTACCCGGTTTTCCCAAACCAGTTCGTCCTGATTCAGACGCTCCAGCTCAGCCAGTGGCAGATTCAGTGTGATGCACGCCAACGCCGCTTTGAGGGAGCGTTCAACATCCGGCTCGGCGCACGCCTTGAGCCACGAAAGCAGATCATGGGCTTCCTGAGCGGCAAAAACCGAGTCCTTGTCCGACAGATAAACGCTGCGGACTCCGCGCGCTGCGAGCTCACCGCGTATCGACTGCGCCTCTTTACCATCGCGCACCAGGATCGCAATGTCCGCTGGCCGCAGCCCACGCCAATCCTTGCCCTCCTGCGCAAACCCGGCGCGACCGGTTTGCCCGCCATTAAGCAGGGTCGTGATCTCACTGGCGCAGGCCGCCGCCAACTGCTGTCGGTAAACCGCGCCAGACAGTGGCTTGTCGGTAGATAGATGCCAGATATTCAGCGCCGATACGTCCTGCCCGGATACCTGCAAACGTTCTTTACGCCCCTGCGCCTCCACAGGCAGGAACGGCACCGGGTTATCGCCGTTTCTCTCTCGAAACAAAAACGCCCCGCGCCCTTGCTCACGGGACTCTGCACGCTCGAACACATGGTTGACCGCACTGACCATCCCGTGACTGGAACGGAAGTTGGTGCCCAGGGTATGCAGGCGCCCGGTTGTGGCCTGCCGGGCTCGCAGATAGGTGTAGATGTCCGCGCCACGGAAGGCATAGATCGCCTGCTTCGGATCCCCGATCAGAAACAAACCGGTCTCGGGGTTATCCTCTTCAATGCGATAGATGCTTTCGAAGATCCGGTATTGCACCGGGTCCGTGTCCTGGAACTCATCGATCAGAGCGACCGGGAACTGCTCGCGAATGAGCGTGGCCAGACGTTCCCCACCGTCAGATTGCAAAGCCGCATCCAGCCGCAACAGCATGTCGTCAAAACCCATTTCGGCCCGACGGCGTTTCTCGTCTTCAAAACGGGCACCGACCCATTTGGCAGCATGCTGCAGCACGGCCGCATCGGGCGTCGGCAAATTGTCGAGACTCGACTTGAGCGCGGGCATGGCATTCAGGCCCGGATGACTCGGCGGCTCGCCTTTCCAGGCTTCCGCCATACCATCCGGCGTGAGCCGGGCGAACCCGGTGCCGATATCCAGTTGTTCGAGCGTCTCGTCCTCAGCCCAGGCCTTGAGCTTTTCGAACCATGGTTCGAAATAGCGAGCCTGCATCTTGCGTCCGTCCACGGTTTTATTGGCGACGCCCTGATGGCAGATGGCGAGCAGCTCATCGGACCACTGCCGCCATGGCCTCTTCAACTCCACCAATGCCGCACGGCGTTCATGCAGGCATTCTTCGATCAGTTCGGACGGCGTCTTGTCTGAGTCCCCTTCGCGCTCAGTGCCAAACAGCCCTCGCACACGCGGCAACAGGGCTGCCGGCCCTCCCCAGTGACTGCGGACCCAGCTCAACGCATCGCCCTGCATCGGATAGCAGAACAGCCGCCAGTAATCTCGCAGCACTTCACCAAGCAGGTCGCTGTGATCGGTTTCCAGGGTCTGGGTAAACAGACTGCCGCTGTCGAATGCATGCTCGCGCAGCATTCGCTGACACCAACTGTGGATCGTCGAGACGGCGGCTTCGTCCATCCATTGCGCGGCGATATCCAAACGGTTCGCGCAACCCGGCCATTGTTGCGGATCGAACTGTGCACGCAATTCATCGATCAACGCATCCGGGGGCGGTGTCTCGTCACGGAAGAAACGCGCGGCCTCGGCCAGACGCGTGCGAATGCGCTCACGCAACTCTTTGGTGGCCGCGTCGGTGAAAGTCACCACGAGAACCTGCGGGGGCAACAGCTCACGACCGAAACCACTTGCCTCGCCTCCGTGGCCGAGTATCAACCGCAGATACAGCGCTGAAATGGTAAACGTCTTGCCAGTGCCCGCACTGGCTTCGATCAGTTGGCTGCCCCTTAACGGAAATGCCAGCGCTAGCGGCTGTTGATTGCTCATGCGCCTGCCTCCTCGGGTGTCCACGAGCGCCACGGCGCCTCAAGCAACGGGCGATACAGCGCATCACACCAACCGGAGAAGGTTTCATCCGCCTGCAGTGCATCGTAGTCGGGGAACTGTCGGGCCAGGGCCGGGCTTTCGCGACGTTCACCTTCGCTGGTCTGACCATCCCCCTCATAGGCTTTACGGGCAGCCGCTTCAGCCTTGACCGCATCGGTCTGAGCCAGCCATGCAAAAGCCGTTTTCACCGCGACCGGTAGTGGCTGGCGCATGCCCGTCTGCCAGGCGAGCAGCAGATCCTCAAGAATTCGCCCCGCTCGGGCTCGTTCCAGAGGTTCAAGAAGGAGGGTGTCATCACTGGCCACCAGTGCGGTCGTCAGGGAAAGCCCACTGGCACACGCGACTAGGTGGCTGACCCATGACTTGGTCATGCGATGCCATTTGCGGCTCTTGATCGAGCCTATGCTGTTGGGAATCGTCGTAACCGAGAGTACGCCGCCATCGGCGCGCCGGTGCAAACCGCCCAGCCATCCTTCGAGGCGCAGTTCCTGCCATTCAAAATTGATCGGTAGCGCGTTGGTCAGTGGCGTCGGCCATAACGCCAACAGCTGTTGATATCGTTGCAACAAGTCTGGCAAAGGTTCGATCAGTTCTCGCTGAAGACATTCACCAAATCCCGCCATAGGCAACAGTCCGCTGTTCTGCAGGCGCCGGGCTTGAGACTCGAGTGCCTGACCAACATTGTCCGGGCATCTCAAGGCTGCCTCGAGCAAGCTGTCGCTGAGCATGTATCGCTGCAATGCATCCAGTACAAAGGGCTCCTCGTCAGCCTGAGGTATCTGCACTGCTTCGAAGTAAACCTTGAGTCGCTGAGTGAAAAAGTGTCGAACCGGACTACGCAGAAAGTCCTGCAGCATCTCCAGACTCAGCGGCTCCTCCTGGACATGTGGAGCAAGCATGGTTGCGACGTCATTCCGTTCGTCAGGTTGATGCAGCACCTGCCACTCGCTGGCGTAGCTGAAGAGTTTGTCTTCCTCATGGAAATAGCGCGAACTGAATGGCTGCAAGGGATGCTCCTGAGTCATGGCAATCAGGAGATCTTCGTTTTCGTCGACCGATCGCCATCCATTGGCGAGATGATCGCGCAACTGGCCGATCAACACAGAGGCTGGCCGGTCACTGTTGTCGCGAATGCTGCGGCCCACCCAACTGATGTAGAGCTGATGGCGGGCGGACAAGAGCGCCTCTAGCAGAAGATAACGATCATCCTCACGACGGGAACGATCTCCCGGCCGGTAATCGCTGCCCATGAGATCGAAGTCCAGCGGCGGTTGAGCGCGAGGATAATCGCCATCGTTCATGCCTAACAGACAAACCAGTCTGAACGGAATCGCGCGCATTGGCATCAGCGTGCAAAAATTCACGGCTCCGGCCAGGAAGCGTTGAGACAGACGCCCCTGATCCAGCCCCGCCAGCCAGGCCTCACGGACGACAGTCAGTGGCAGCTCGTCCAGCAGACCGACTGCCTCGCAGGTTTCCAGCCAGGTTTCGCGCAACTCTTCGAGTTGAGCCAACAGGTAGTCGTCATGCTCATCTTCAGGCTTGAAAAACAGTTGCATCAACGCCTGAAGCCGATGTCCCCATTCCTGTGGTTGGGCGGGTTTCATCAGTTGCTGATGCGAAAGCTCCAGTGCATCCAGCAACGCTACCAATGGCCCAATCAACGCGGCATCGAGACCACCGATTTCATCGAAGGGTTCGATATTCCCATAGGAGCCGGAACTGCCGACCGCATAACCGAGCAACATTCGACGCAGGCCGAAGCGCCAACTGTTTTGCTCCAGTTCGTCGGGTAATCCCAGCTCGGCCCGTTGCCCGGCATCAATGCCCCAACGCACACCGGCACCTTCGATCCAGCGGTGCAGAGTCGACAAGTCTCGCTCCTGCACGCCAAACCTTGCGCGTAACGCAGGAACATCTAGCAAATCGAGGATTTCACTAACCGGGAAACGACTTTCCGGCAGCTTGAGCAGGTGTTCGACAGCGATCAGTAATGGATCCCGTCCGCGCTGGCCCTGATCGGCCATGGTGAAGGGAATGAAGCGTGGATCATGACGATCAAGCTGCCCAAATACGGCGCGGATATGCGGCGCATAACTATCGATATCAGGCACCATCACGATCACATCGCGAGGGCGTAATTGAGGGTCCGCACTGAAGCGGGCAAGAAGCTGATCGTGAAGAATCTCCACTTCGCGCTGGGCGCTGTGGGCAACGTGAAAGCGGATCGAATCGTCCTGAGTCAGATCGACTGCCGGCCAGAGCGCTCGAGTTTCGCTTAGCGGCCGCAGCTCCAGAATGTCGTCCTGTAACTGATTAAGCATGTTCTCCGGCTGGGTTTCGCTGAACAGATCGATACGTCCGTTGCGAAATGCTGCGCGATAGCTATCCGGTTCGTCGTAACTGTCGAGCAGATTTATGTAATCACGACCTTGCTTGCCCCATGCTGCGAGAAGCGGATGAGCATGTTGGTGGAGTGATTCCGAATCCAGCACCAAGGGCATGCCGCTTTTTCGGGACTGCCGCTTGTACTGATGCCGCAAGAGATCCTTGTCGGCAACGATATCGGCCCAGTGATAACGACAGGGATTATGTACGCACAGTAGAACCTGGCTGAAACGGGAAAGCCCTGCCAATGCTTCCAGCACCTGGGCGGGCAACGAGGAAATTCCAAAGACGATCACTCGCTGAGGAAGTCCGGTCGGTGCGCTTTCAAGACTGTTGATGCGTTCCATGAATCGCTGGTGCACGCCCGCCCGACTTTGGGCCATGCCTTGCTCGCCCACATCGTCCAGCAGGGAGCGCCACAACTCTGCCTGCCAGCAACTTGTGGGAGGAAGCGGTTTCGCTTCACCTCTCACATTGCGGAGCTGATGATGCCCCTCCGCCCAATCCTCAAGCCAATCAGCACGGTAGACCTGATATTGGTCGAAGAGGTCAGCCAGGCGTTCGGACAACTGGTAACGCTTGCGCAAATCGGTGTCATGGGTGAGGAAGCGTTGTAGCGGCTCGAAGTGCGGTTTGGTGATCACCTGTGGCAGCAGGCGCATCAAACGCCAGGTCAACGGTGCCTTGTCGAGTAGCGATTTTGCCGGAATTTCCTCTCGTCCCAGCACCATCCGGTAAAGCTGCCACATGAAACTGCCCGGCAGTTGCACATCAATTGCGGCGGCGATACCACAGCCGCCTAAGTCGTCTGCTCCAGGATCTTCAGCCAGGGCCAGCTTGAGCCATTGAGCGATGCCGTTGCTCTGCACGAGCGCAATTTCATTCTCCAAGGGTGCCAGTGGATAGCGCCGCATGATGCTGATCACAAGGCTGCGTAATTCATCCAGGCTGTTGCTCTGAACGACCATGAATGCAGCATTGAGGGACTGGGTGTCCGGCATGAAGGCTTCCTTGGAAAAGTACAAAAGCTAGGGCTGAACCTTAGCATTGTCGGCAGGCGAGGACAGCCGCAAGGCGGCTGAGAATGCTGTAAGAACTTTCCTGCGGACAAAACAAAACCCCAACTGCTTTCGCAATTGGGGTTTCGGAATTTAATCTTGACGATGACCTACTC
>NZ_JBJXHJ010000032.1:0-47597 GCF_046487845.1 Pseudomonas sp. PHC1 | reverse complement strand
CAGCGGAAAATCCATATCTCTCGCTACGTGCCATTTCTTAATCTGCTCCAATCAACGAACGAAAAGTGTACGTTGCGCTGACCGGTTGAGCCCGCCACTCTTTTCTTTACGAAAACAACATAAACCCAGAGCTATTTACGCCACCATGGACTTGCGAGTACCCGCTAGACTGAGTTCAACAAAAGAGGCCACAGAGGACACACTAACATGAGAACCCAGCTTAAATACGAACTCCATCCCCTTCGAGTCCCAAGCGGATGGACTATTACAATCAACAACCTTTTCGAGGTTGATTTCACACCAGAGACTGTCGGGTGGTTTAGTAACTCAGTTTTACTGGGTGGTGTCCGACGAACTACTGGTCACTGCTTTGACTCAAGACTTGAGCCAGATGGAGATCTTGACGGGGACTTTGTCATTGAATTCCTGACAATCAAGTACGACAACAAAGGAAAACCGATCAAAAACTCTGAGCTACCATTAGGGCAATACAGAACAAAAAGCAAAGAAGACTTTATCAAGCAGATTGAACGTTTCATGCTCGACGCTTGAAAATGCTTCCTTCTCAACCAAATGGAACTGATCTATTTTTCTTTTTTTCTGCAAAATAACAGGAATACCACGATGAGCTATTTGGAAAAAGAAATCACATCAGCACTTGAAAAAAACCATCTAAAAAACCAGCAACTCAAAGACAATGAATTAGAGAAAACAATCTCAAACATAAAAACCTGCTTCTTTTACTCCAACACAAAAACCCTTGACCCCCTCAATCTAAAATCCGTAACAAAACAACACGACCCAGACTTTTGGAAAAAAGTCGATCTTCTATACCCTTCTGAAAAACCAACATTAATAGTCCTCGACAACCAAATCCATGCTTGGACGCTTCAGTCATCATCCGATTTGAAAATATTGCTTTCAGCAACGACTGGCTTTCCATTCTGGATAACCAATACAGCCCTTAGCTTCTTAACTTATGTAGATGACCACGATTGCGTACATACAGCATCGCCTTCATTCCCTCCAGCGATTAAAAAATCATGATCTTCAAATCAGAAAACAAAATTATTGACCCAGCCTCTGTAACCTACCGCAGCCTTGGCTTCGGCGAACCTCTTTCCAACAACGCCAAAAATTATACTTTATCAATAAAAACCCACGAACTCCCCGAGCACTTTCATAAGTTAGCAAACGCATTCATCGCCGAATGCATACAAGATGATAACAAACAAGGCTACGCCGACATCCCGGAATTACGAGATTGCAACTACCCGCCATTTTCAACCCTGATAAGAAACAACCCAGACGTAACGGCAATCCTCATCAAGGACTACTTATTCTTTGAGCTGTTCTATTTGCTATTCCCATCAAAGGGAAAGCTAGAACTGGTAATAAACTCAATTTCTGAAGTTTATTATTTGGACGATACGTTTCACCTATGCGGCGAAACGTATCCCTACCGAAACCCGTAATTGCGTTATTTCCGTCACAGACTCAAAACCCTAAGGCAAAAACACAACCTACTGCTGCCTTTCAATGACTTGTTCCCCGAACTCATACTTAACCACCACCCGATTCCCATACAACTTCTCCCTCTCCACCAACGCCCCCACCTGCCCCTTCTCCCTCACCTCCCGCCAAATCTCATTCTCCCGATACACCCGCTCCCCCTCCCGCACAAACCGATGCCCCACTTCAAACACGTGATACCGATACGCCCGCTCCCGATCACACAACAATTCCCCCTCCAACTGCGTCTCCCCTACTTTCAACTTCAGCTGAAAGCTGCGATCCGTCGGGTTGTGCAGTACCAGGTCGATGTAGTTGTAGAAAATCGCCGCGCCGGAGCCGAATGGAAGGACGCGGCCGTCGTCCGGGAAGGGGTCGAAGCTGTGGTTGGCGCGTTCGATGACGACCAGAGGTGAGTGAATGGCCATCCAGTGGATGAGGTTGCTGAGTTGGCAGATGCCGCCGCCGATGCCGGTGCGGGCTTGGCCGAATGAGAGTTCCATGCCTTCGACGTAGCCGCGTTGGCGGGTCGGGCGGCCGACGAGGCGGCAGAAGGAGAAGTATTCGCCCGGAGCGATGGTGACGCCGTCGATGGCGGCGACAGCGAGTTTGAGGTTGATGACTTTGTTGTGTTGCAGCGCGAGGTCGGAGTCGCCGAGTTTGCGGATCAGTTTTGAGGTGTGTTTGAGGTAGCGGTAAGGCAGGCGCCCGGAGGTCGTGGCAGGCCGCGCGTAGCGTTTACTCGAGCAGTGCCAGGCGATGTGGCGGAACAGTCTTTTTTGCCACACGCGCAGCCAGTAAAGCGCCGGGTGGTAGAGGGAAAGTGGTTTCATCCGTGGCGAACGGCGCGGGCCGTTGTCTTCCTTGAGCTTGAAAGGGCGGCGCATCTTACCGTGGAACCGCGCTTGATCGCCAAGCGCCTCGCCTGCGTCGCAAGCCGTAACAAGTCGCCCGGCCTGGGCGCTCGGAAATTAAGCTTGAGCTAAGGTTGCGTCCCTACCATCCGGGCCACCAAGCAGCGGTTCTGTGTGCTGATTGCCGTCAGCAGAACCCTTCAACTTGAAGTGAGCCCGGATCATGAGCGCGATCGATTCAACCTCAAAACAAATGCCCGCCTTCAGTCTTGTATTGGTCAATTACAAGACGCCGGAAATAACCCGGATGTGCCTGGAGTTTCTCCAGCAATACGTCAAGGAGCATCAAATTCCGGTGTGGGTGGTGGACAACGATTCCGCCGATGAAAGCCTGATTTACTTGCGGTCTCTGGACTGGATCAACTTGATCGAGCGCCCTTCACCCGGCAAAGAGGCGGGGCATATTGCTCATGGCAAGGCACTTGATCTGGCACTTGCGAAAGTTGAAACCGATTACCTGTTTTTGCTGCACACCGATACTTTCGTTTTTGACAGCACTGTCTTTTCGATGATGATGAATGAGTGCATGCAATCTTTGGATACGGCGGCGGTCGGTTGCGTCGAGCAATTGGATCGCGGTGTTCTTAGAGACACCTGGCGTTTGTCTTCGCGTTATTTCAAACACTATTTCCGCCGGGCAAAACAGCATTTCGGGTTGCCGTCCCGAGAGCCAAAACCCTACCGGGAAACTCACCTGAAAAGCTTCTGCACCTTGTGGAATGCACGCCTGATCAAGGCTCATGGACTACATTTTTCGATGGACGACCGGGTCCCGGGATACACGCTGCAGGATCGTTTAAGCAGCCTTGGCTACGGCATCAAATGCCTCTCGCCGCGGACAATCTTTCGCTACCTGGATCACATCCAGGCCGGCACCGTAGCCGCTATCGGTGGATATGGCACGCAACACCGCCGCACCACCATGTATCAGGAAACGCTCAAGCGCCTTCAGTTACAACAGGGCATGCGACCCGCCAAATCGTAAGACAATAAAAAAGGGCGACTTCAAAGTCGCCCTTTTGGCATCTGAATTCTTGGGCCTCCACTCCGAGGAGGTGTTCGCCCAGTGTAATGGCCTGGCAATCCATGCACCGGTAAAGAGCCCTGACACTGGGCGAACGCGAAGGATTTTAATGGAAACTGGCGGATATGTCGTCCTGCTTCAACATGAAATTTATGTACTGAAAAGTTAAATAAAATATTCGTCGATATTTCCCGACAAACTTTCTGACATCCCCCCCTCGAATACTTCATATGACTGTTCTCATACAATTGTTCGTACAAGAACAGCCGTTTTGTAGAGTTAATACTCAACTTTCATGCTGACTGGTCACTTTTAATACATCGGTGTAAGTGACCACAACGCTTTGCCCGACTTTCAAATCTTTCAGTTTGGCCTGAATCTCAGGCTTTTCGACGTTGAGGGTTTTCGACTGGCCTGAAGGGTTTTCCAGGGTGACCTGGTTTGTCGCCAAATCAATTTTGGTGATTTTCAACTGGACCTGAACCTGGCGGAAAGCCTCTCCACCGGGGTTGCTGCTGCCCACGGCGTTGCGCAGTTCACCGGTACGCTCGGTAGAGCCTGGCAGACCTTTATCCACGTCGGTGTCCAGATAAGCGGCGACCGAACGTGTCACCTCGATCTTGACCAGATCGCCCACCTTGAGATTTCCGAGGTTTTTCGCCTTGTCGCTGAGCTGAATGTGCACTTGGCGACCTTCTGCGCCTTCCAGGACCACCTGATGATTGGCCGGGTCAACCGCCAGCACTTTGGTGGTGACCCGGTCCGCCTCGACCGCGGCCGACAGCGGGATATCGGCGGCCATCGCCGAAAGGCTGGCAGCAGAAAAGACAGTGGCAAGTGCAATGGCGTGCGTCAGTGCTTTGAGCTTCATAAGCGGTACTTTCCCTGTGATGGATGGCAGCGCACGGCACCGAATGGGTCTCGGCAGCGTGCGTGCCAAGGAGCATAGACGCTGATCGGCCGTTGCTCCTCGATCCGGGTCAATCAGTACCCGGTCATCTCCAGATACCCCTGCCCGCTCCGGTTGCCGCTCAGGCGCACCGGCCCTTCCCAATACGGAATGCGCAGGTTCATCCAGGCATCGGGGTTGATTGCATCAAGGGTGATCTGCAGGTTTTTCTGCGGAATGTCGATTGACCAGCGCACCGGCATTGGACGGCCGGCGACCTTCGCAGTGCCTTGCGGGGTCAGCTTGATCTGTTCGGCGTGCAGGGTTTCGGTCTGGCCATCGGCGGCAATCCACGTGCCGGTCAGGTACGGCGCACCTTCCTTCTGGCGCATGCGGTACAGCATGACGTGTTCACCGCCGTCCAGATGCAGGGAGAACCAGTCCCAGCCCGTCTGGTTGGCGGTCAGCGGCTGGCTGCTCCATTCGCGGTCGAGCCACGCGGGGCCGTTGACGGTGTAGGTCTGGCCGTCGATCTGCAGGGTGCCGCTGGCCTGGAAGAACGGCTGGCTGTAGTAATACGACGCCTGGCCATGTTCGGATTTCTGGCTGAAGCCCTTGTCGCCCTGCAGCACCAGCGGGCGGCTGGAGGTCAGGCGCAGTTGGTAGCTGAAGTTCTTGTCCTGGGCGCTGAGTAGCATGTCGCTCAGCGGATCGCTCGCCTGACTGACAAAGCGCCAGTCATCGATCCATGCCTCGAACGGCGCCGCACGCACCCCGGCCTGGCCGACGCCGCCACGGGCGTAACGCTCGGCGGCATGGTGGACGCTGGCCGAGGTCACTGCCGCGTGCCCGAGCCAGATCGTCTGGTTGGCCCAGCCCGGTTGCTGCGGCGAGGCGTTCAGGGCGCTGCGGAATAACGTCCACTGCACGCCGAAATCGTTGCCCTGGGCATCCTTGAGATTCGCCGTCACGTACCACCATTCGATGCGAAAACCGTCATGGGCACCGTGATCCGCCGGGAAGCTGAACACCCGCCCCGGCACCACCGGCGTAAACGCCTGCGCTTGAGCGCCCATCCCGGCGAAGCCCTTCTGCTCCGGTGCCGGGTTGTCGCAACCACCGAGCAATAACGCCAGAAACGCCAGCGCAAACCTAATCCTCATGGGCAAACGTCCTCAACAAGTCCGCCGGTTGCGTGCGGTACAGCGAATACAGCGGCCACGCCGAGGCCAGCAAGGTCGCCAGCAGCGCCAGCCCCATCAGTTGCAGCAACTGCCATGGAAACACCCGCAGCGGCAGACGCCAGCCAAAAGCCTGCACGTTGATCACCGCGTCCAGGCACCACGCCAGGCCGATGCCCAGCGGCAACGCCAACACCAGCGTCAGCAGCGCCAACAGCCAGGTTTGCCCGAGATTGAGCAGCATCAATTGCCGCCGCGTCACGCCCAGAGCCCACAACGGTGCGAGCTGACCGAGACGGCTCTGGCTCTGGGTCAGCAGGCTGATGAACAGCGCCACGCCAGCGACGGCCAATGTAAGGCTGTTCAGGGCGGCGGTCGCGGCGAAGGTGCGTTCGAAGACTTGCACCGACCAGCCCTTGAGTCGCGCCTGATCGACGATGCGGCTGTCATCAAGCTGAAAGCGTGCCTGCAAAGCCGTGAGCAGCGCCGGGATGTTCGGCGGGTCGATGCGCAGGTTGAAGCGGTTCGGCGTCAGTTGCGGCCAGCCGCGCAACAGGTGATTGCTGTTGACCAGCACATGGCCCTTGGGGTTGCCGTAATCGGCGTAGATCCCGACGATGCGCGGCGACCACGACCCGCCCGGCGTGGGAATCGTCAGGTGATCGCCCGGCGCCACTTTCAAGCGACGCGCCAGTTGCTCGCTGAGCATCACTGCATCGTCCTTGGCCAGCGCCGCCCACGGATCATCGCCCCGCGCTTCGAGCAGCGGCCAGTGCTGGCGATAGTGCGGATGATCAATGATGCCGAACACGTCCGCCGGCCAGCCTTGCAGCGTCACCGAAACCTGCCAGTTGGGCATGATCGCCGTGACGTTCGGTTGCTGTTTGAGCCAGGTGGACAGCTCTCGCGCCTGCGCCGGGTTGCTCGGGTTCAGATAGAGCTCGGCGGTGAGCCGTTGTTCGAGCCAGTCATTGAAGGTCTGGCGGAAACCGGCGGTCATGCTGCCGGCGCCGATGTTCGCCGCCATCGCCAGCAGCAACGCCATCAACGCCAGGCTCAACGCCGGCAATTGCTGGCGGCAATCGGCGAGAAACCACTGCCCGAGCACCGAGCGGCTACGCCCGAGCAAACCGTTGAGCAGCGCGCTGAGCAACACCGGCAACGCCAGCGCGGCGCCGAGCAACAGCCCCGCCATCAACACAAAACCGCTGGCCAGGCTGTTGCCCCACACCAGCGCGGCCAAGGCAATCACTGCACACACGCCGGCCACCCAACCCTGACGCCGCAACCAGCGCGCATGTTGCTGATGCCAGGCCTGTGGATCCGCCACCGCCAGCAACGGCAGACGCGCCGCCCGCAACAAGCTGTTGGCCCCGGCCAGCAACGCGCCGAGCAGGCTCAAGCCGATGCCGCTGAACCACCACCACGGACTCAGACGCAACTGCCCCGCCACTTCCGCGCCGTACAGACCGCGCAGGCTGGCGGCGACATCCGGCAACAGCATGCTCGCCAGCCAATAACCGCTGACCACGCCGAACAGCCCGCCGATCAACGCCAACGCGCCGAGCTCGACGATCAGGCAAGCGATCAACATTCGCGCGCTGACACCACAGGCCCTCAGCGTGCGCAGCAGTCCCCGGCGTTGCTCCAACGCCAGACCGATGGCCGCGTGGACAATGAACAAGCCGACAATAAACGAGAGGAACCCGAGCGCATCGAGGTTGAGGTGGAAGCTTTCGGTCAGTCGCGCCAGGTTGTTTTCCTCGCCACTGCTCTTGAGCTGCAGCTGGCCTTTGAACGCGGCCGGCACCTCGGCGTGAAAATCCTTCGGCAGCAGCAGACGCGACAGTTGATCGGGTTGTTCGAGCACGCGTTGAGCGACGCCAATGTCCACCAGCAGCACGCCGGGGGCCATGTCGGTTTGCGCTCGCAGCGGCGGCAACGTCTGGCCGGTTTCGGTAGCCGGCGTCGCGCCCTCGGCGAGGTTCAACGCACGCAACGTCTCGGGAGAAATCCAGGTGCTGCCCGGCGGGGTGAAGAATTCGACGACGCGTTCAATCGGCATCGCCTGCCCGGCCACTGCGCTGTCGCCGGGCAACGACACCGGTTCGATGCCCATCAATTGCAGGCGCTGGTTCTCGTGGCCCTTGAGCATCAGGCGCCCTTGCAGCACCGGCGACACCGGCCAGCCCAGGCGCCGCAGGTCAACAAACCATTGTTGCGGGAACGTCGCGCCGTTCGGCGTACTGAGGCTGGCTTGGGGCTCGCCGCCGATCATTTGGCTGGCCCGAGCGTAACTGTCCCGCGCCTGACTGTTGAGGGCTTCGACTCCGGTCAACAGGCTGGTGGCCAGCCATAGTCCGGTCAGCACACTGAAAAACTGCACCGGATGGCGTCGCCAGTGACTGAGCAGCGCCATCAGCGCATGGCGGAAAACCTTCACGTCAATCGTCCGTTGGACAGCACCACCCGCTCGGCCAGCCGTGCCGCCACCCGCTGACTGTGGGTGACCATCAGCAAGGTGGTCGGGGTGTCGTCGAGCAATTCCAGCAACAGCCGCAGCACTTCGTCGCTGGTGGCTTCGTCGAGGCTGCCGGTGGGCTCGTCGGCCAGCAGCAATTTCGGTTGCGCGGCCAGCGCCCGACCGAGCGCGACCCGTTGTTGCTGGCCGCCGGAGAGTTGTTCGGGATAGCGCTTGAGCAGTTCGCTCAGCCCCAGACGCTGCACCAGGTGATGCTGCCAGCGCGGGTCATGCCGCCCGGCCAGCCGCGCCTGAAACGCCAGGTTGTCCTCGATCCGCAGGCTGCCGATCAGGTTGTACTGCTGAAACACCAGACCGATTTCGGTGCGCCGCCAGTTGGCCAGTTGCGCCTCGTTCATCCGGTCCAGTCGATGCTCGCCGCTGCTGATGCTGCCGCTGTCGACTTTGTCGAGCCCGGCGATCAGGTGCAGCAGCGTGCTCTTGCCGCTGCCCGACTCGCCCATCAGCGCCAGGCTGCTGCCGGGCTTGAGCGTCAGGTCGATGCCTTGCAGCACCGGCAACGAGCCTTGCGGGGTGAGGTAGCTTTTGAAGACGTTGTGAACCTGGAGCATGCCGCCATCCGATCGATCCGTGTCGGCCAAGGATAGCGGATACCGACGCGTTACTGCCCCACCGCCACACTCGTCGGCGCTTCACCCGGCGTCACGATGCTGTTCAGGTCGATGTGTTTCCACTCGGGCTTGGCCCCCAGCCGCGCGTTGAAGCGGTAGTTGAAGGTGAATTCATCCGCCGTCGCCACGCTCAGCGGTTTGCCGTACACCGCTTCGATTCCCGGCAGGTCGTAGCCCATCAACTGCAACAGGGTCGGGAAGATGTTGTAGTGACTGGAGCGATCCTTGTTCGCCGCCAGTTGCGCCGACCAGTCCAACGTGTGCAACTGATCGCCCTGAATCACCACCAGCGGCACCAGCCCTTCTTCCTCCACCGGATCGCCGCCGCAGTGGGTGTTGAGTCCCGGATTGCCGCGTTCGTGCAAATCCTGGCCGTGATCCGAGGTGTAGATCAGCAGCGCATTGTTCAGGTTGGCCTGGGCAAATACCCGCGAGAAGAACTCGCCGACATTCCACAGCAAGGTGTTCTTGTAGGCATTGCGATACAGCACCCAGTCATCCGGCTGGCCGTTGAAGCCGGTACGTTCACCGGTGTCGGCGACTTCGGTGAACTGCCCGCGCGGCAAGGTCGGGCGGTAGGCCATGAAGGCGTCCGGGTATTTGTCGTGCACCGGGAAGTGCGCGCCGACCTTGTTGATCAGCACCAGCTCCGGCCTGTCGTCGTTGAGCAGCTCGATCAACTTGGCGGCGGCGGCCATGTCGCGGTCGCGCACGCTGGTCTGGTCGAATTGCACGAATTCGTCGATGTCCTTTTTTTCGGCATCGTTCATCAGGTTCTGCAGGTTGCCGCCAGTGCGCTGAGCGTCGATGTAGACCGTGCGCAGGCCGGCCTTTTTGGCGTACTGCCAGATCGACGGGAACGTGCTGTTGATCCGCATGTAGTCAGCGCGGGTGCCGCCGTAGCGCAGGGTGATGTTGGTGTCGGCGCTGCAATTGGCGATGGACGCCGCGTAGCCGTAATTGAAGATCTCGACGCCCGGACGGGCCTGCTTGAGGTTGCTGTGCACGCCGAACGGCGCGTTGATGTCCAGGTAATTGCCGGAAATGCTCTCGTCGATGATCAGCACGACGTCGTGGCCGACCGCCGGGCCGTTACGTGCGAGGGTCACCGGCTCACGCGGGCCGACGGTGTTGTGCAGCGCTTCGTAGCCGAACAGGTTCAGATAGGCCAGCGGCGTGTACATGATCGGCAACCCGCGCGCGCCCTCCCCGGCGCGTACGAACAGCACGACGCTGAGCAGCAACACGCCACACACCGGCGCAGCGATCCGCCAGGCATTGGGTAGCGGGATCGCGTGCCGAGGCTTGAGACCGATCCCGAACAACAGCAACAACCCGTTGAGCAGCCCGTGGATGATCGCCCCCCGGTATTGATACGCCGCTTCCTGGATGAAGCCGCCGGAGTACACCAGCGAAACGAAACTGCTGTAGGTCAGGTAATCGGCGGTCACCCTCGTATAAACATCAAAGAACACCGCCGAGACAAACAGGGTTAATGCGAACACATGCCGAATGATAGTCTGACGTATATAGGCAGTTAGTAATAACGCACCTGTAAGCGTCAAAAACATCGCGCCAAAAAGAAGTACTGCCAGCCCCATACCCATCGCATTTAAACGATCGAGGTAATATTCGGAATAAAGCAATAGATAAATAATTAAAAGCAGTTCTTTGAAATATCGAAACATGGCGATTCCGGGTGCGTCCGACGAGACGTTGTCAAAGGTTTGTCGGTCAAAATCTGACACTAGCACCGGGCCATCAAAGCGCAAGAAATGTCGGACATTATCAAAAAGCGTCAAAAAACCGCTGACTCAAATCTGACACACCCAAGTCGTTAAAACCCTTGAATTTCGCGGCCTACGACCGTTTATCGCTTTCTTGAAAATGGGAAAAACACGTCAAGAACGGGACAAATCCAACTACAGCAAGCACTTGATGGCCTTTCGCCCCCAGAAATGGGGGTGTTATACCCCTGCAACATGTCATTTTGCTGACACGCTTTTCCCACATTGCGCTATACCCCTTTTGACAGTTCCATTTTGATCTTCCATCACCGTCTTACGAGGCACGCCAATATGGACGTGAGCGTATTTGGTACGGGCTATGTTGGCCTGATACAAGCAGCCGCACTTGCCGATGTTGGACATCGCGTATTGTGCGTTGATATTGACCCGAACAAGATTAAACAACTGCAACAGGCGGTACCGCCTATTAGCGAACCGGGTCTTTCGGCAACTTTGGAAGAAAACATCAAGGCCGGGCGTTTGTTGTTCAGTACCCAGGCCAGTGATGCGGTGGAACATGCCGGACTGATCTTCATTGCCGTGGGCACGCCGGCCGACGAAGACGGCTCCGCCGACCTCAGCCATGTGCTCAACGTGGCGCGGCAGATCGCCAGCTTCATGGAGGATGATCGCACGCTGATCATCAAGTCCACGGTGCCGGTCGGCACGGCGGATCAGGTGCTGCACACCGCTGAAGAAGAACTGCAGCGGCGCGGCAAAAGTGGTCTGGCGGTGCGTGTGGTGTCCAACCCGGAATTTCTCAAGGAAGGCAGCGCCCTCGCCGACTGCATGCGTCCGGACCGGATCATCGTCGGCACCCGCGACGAGCTGGCCCGCGAGCAGATGAGCGAGCTGTACGCGCCCTTCTGCCGCAACCACGAAAAACTGATGTTCATGGACAACCGCAGCGCCGAGCTGACCAAGTACGCAGCCAACGCGATGCTCGCCACCCGCATCAGCTTCATGAACGAGCTGGCCAACCTCACCGAACTGCTCGGTGCCGATATCGAAGCGGTGCGCAAGGGCATCGGCTCCGACCCGCGCATCGGCTATCACTTCATCTACCCCGGCTGCGGCTTTGGCGGCTCATGCTTTCCCAAGGACCTGCGCGCCCTGCTGCACACCGCCGAACACAACGGCATGCCGCTGAAACTGCTGCGCAGCGTCACCGACGTCAACGACGCGCAACGGCACATTCTGTTCAGCAAACTCAGGGCGCAATTCCCTCAGGGGCTGGCCGGCAAGTCCATCGCGATCTGGGGTCTGGCGTTCAAGCCGAACACCGACGACATGCGTGAAGCCCCGAGTCGTTACCTGATGGATGCGCTGTGGGCCGAAGGCGCCAGCGTGCAGGCCTACGATCCGGAAGCGATGTCCGAGTGCCGGCGCCTTTACGGTTACCGCAATGACCTGCACCTGTGCGCCACCCGCGACGACACCCTGGAGGATGCCGACGCGCTGGTGATCTGCACCGAGTGGAAGAATTTCCGCGTGGTGGATTTCGAGCTGCTGGCCAGCAAGCTGCGCTCCAAAGTCATCATCGACGGCCGCAACCTCTACAACCCGGAACAAGTGGCAGCCGCCGGCCTGCACTACAGCGGCATCGGTCTGCGCCATATCGCGCCCGACGGGTTGCGGCCATGAAAATCCTCGTCACCGGTGCGGCCGGGTTCATTGGTGCTCATGGCGTGCTGCGGCTGGTGCGCGACGGGCATCAGGTGATCGGCCTGGACAATTTCAACGGCTACTACGATCCGCAGCTCAAGCACGATCGGGTGGACTGGGTGCGCGAACAGATTGGCGATTTCCAGCTCGCCACGATTGATCTGGCGGATGCGTCGGCTCTGGAAGCCCTGTTCGTCCGCGAACGGCCGCAAGTCGTGGTCCACCTCGCGGCGCAGGCCGGGGTGCGCTATTCGCTGGAAAATCCACGGGCCTACCTGGACAGCAACCTCGACGGTTTCCTGAACGTGCTGGAGTGCTGCCGCCGGCACCCGGTCGAGCACCTGATCTACGCCTCGTCCAGTTCGGTGTACGGCGCCAACCAGCGCACGCCCTACTCGGTACAGGATGGCGTCAATCACCCGCTGTCGCTGTACGCCGCGACCAAGAAAGCCAATGAACTGATGGCCCACAGTTACAGCCACCTGTTCGGCATCCCTTGCACCGGACTGCGGTTTTTCACGGTGTACGGGCCCTGGGGCCGGCCGGACATGTCGCCGATCCAGTTCGCCAAAGCCATCAGCGAAGGCTCACCGCTGAAGCTGTTCAACTACGGCGAGCATCAGCGCGATTTCACCTACATCGACGACATCATCGAAAGCATCGCACGCCTGATCGAGCGGGCGCCCCGGGCCAATCCCGAGTGGAACCGCGAGCAACCCGACCCGGCCAGCAGCATGGCCCCGTGGCGTTTGTTCAACATCGGTGGCCAGCATCCGGTGGCGCTGAAAACCTACCTCGCCCTCCTGGAAAAACACCTCGGTCAGAAAGCCGTGGTGGAGTTGCTGCCGCTTCAACCGGGCGACGTACTCAATACCTGCGCCGAGGCCAGCGATCTGGCCCAGGCCACCGGGTTCCAGCCCCTGATCGAGCTGGATGAGGGACTGGGGCGATTCATCGCCTGGTTCCGCGATTACTACCCCACTGCCTATCGCCCACGCGCCGCTCGCGGCTGAACATCAGCGGAGGACTCCATGACTGGACATGAGAAAGGTGTACCGATCCAACAATTGGTGCGGGACAAACGCATGGATCCGGAACAGCGAATGCGCCTGGACGCGGCGATCCACCGTCAGGGCCAAGGCTGGATGACCGGTCGCGACGGCGGTCGGCCGTGGCAACTGTCGCGCACCAATCGGGTGGTCGCCTGTCTCGGCGCACTGATGATTCTGCTGATGATTTCGCCGCTGCTGATCGGTCTGGCGCTGGCCATCAAGTTCACCAGCAAGGGCCCGGTGATGTTCGTGCAGAAACGCACCGGTTATCGCGGGCGCAAGTTCGGCATGTACAAGTTCCGGACCATGGTCGCCAACGCCGAAGAGCTCAAGGAGTCGCTGCGCCACCTGAACAAGCACGGTGCCGACGCCATCGACTTCAAGATCGACCAGGACCCGCGCATCACCGGGATCGGCGGTTTCCTGCGGCGCACCAGCCTCGACGAACTGCCCAACCTGATCAACGTCGTGACCGGCGACATGCGCCTGGTCGGCCCTCGTCCGACCTCGTTCAACGCCTACCGCTACAAGGACAATCACCTCGCGCGTCTGGCGATCTACCCCGGCATGACCGGCCTGTGGCAGATCTCCGGACGCAGCAATATCGACTTCGACCAGCGCGTTGAGTTGGACCTCAGCTACATCGCCGAGCAGAGCCTTCTGCTTGATCTGAAGATCCTGTTGAAAACCCCCTTTAAAGTATTCAGCGGCCACGGAGCAAGCTAATGGACGGTTCAACCAACAAAAGCCTGAGCATTGCCAGCCCCAGCGAGTCGAACCTGACCTCGACCGTGCTGGACCTGGATCTGCGGATCCTGTTCCTGACCGCCGCCAACCCCGGCGCCGGCACCACCACCAGCGCCCTGGCGCTGGCCAGTCAACTGGCGCAGATGAGCAGCGGCCAGGTGCTGTACGTCGACGCCAGCCAGTCGGCGAGCAACCTGACCCAGCAACTGAACCTGAGCAAGGAGCGCGGCCTGCGCGACCTGCTGTTCAACCCGGACAACCCGCCGCTGTTGCAGGACTGCGTGGTGCAGGTGTCGAGCCTGCCGTTTCACGTACTGCCCAACGGCCGGCCGATCCGCACCATGGAACACCTGACCGCCGAGCGCCTGAGCCCGTTGCTCGATCAACTGGGCAGCCAGTACCGCTTTGTGGTGATCGACGGCGACGCGGTGTATTCAGCCGCCGACACGCTGGTCATCAGCACCCAGGTCGACGGCGTGGTGTTCGTGGTACGCGCCGAAGACACGCGCTGGGAAGTCGCCCAGGCAGCCGTGCAACGGTTGACCCAGGCCGGGGCGAAAGTGGTCGGCAGCGTGTTCAACCGACGTAAGTACTACATGCCCAAATGGCTCTACAAAAACCTGTAAGCAACCGCAAAGGATGACGCCATGAACGCCAGGATTCTTGTGCTGCTGATGCTGCCGCTTGCAGGCTGCTCGAGCACCTCCGAAACCCAGAACATGCCGGTGAACATTCTCACCGCCACCCCGGCCAACGCCCAGGCCACCGACATGCCGAAGATCGAGCAGACCCTGCGCCCGCAGGATGTGCTGGACGTGATCTTCCACATCAGCACCAGCGGCTCGGACGCCTACCGCGTGCAGTCGGGTGACCAGATCGGCCTGAACTTCACCGCCGCCAGCCAGCTCAACGGTAATCAACTGGTGCTGCCGGACGGCACCATCGAACTGCCGGGCGCCAACACCTCGGTGAAAATCGCCGGGCTGACCAGCGATGAAGCGCGCCAGGAAATCCAGCGCGCCTATCAACGCAAACAGCTGTTCCAGCCCAACCGCAATCAGTTGACGGTGCAGATCATCAGTCCGCTGACCAACGAGCAGAACCTGAAAAACGCCCTCAACCACCCGGCCACCGGCATGAGCCGCGAGATCACCGTCGGCACCGACGGCTACGCGAGCTTCCCGGAAATCGGCGCCGTGCCGCTGCAAGGCATGACCGTCAACCAGCTCGAAGCCTTCCTCAACAAGAAGTACGCGCAACTGCCGGGACGCATGACCGTGGACGTGCTGCTCAAGTCCACCGCCGGCAATGAAATCTATGTGTTGGGTGAAGTCGGCCAGCCGGGATCCTACCCGATCCGCCGGCCGGTGTCGGTGCTGGAGGCGCTGACCCTGGCGCGTGGCACCAACGTCAAGGCGCGGCTCGATTCGGTGGTGATCATGCGCCGCAACGGCAATCAGGTGCAGGCCGTGCGCTACGACGTCGAGAAAGCGTTGTCGGGCGAGGCGCCGCAAATCGCCTACCTGCAACCGGACGACATGCTGTACGTGCCGAAAACCAAACTGGCCAGCGCCGGCGAACTCGCCAGGCAACTGGCCGACGTGGTGCTGTTCCAGGGCGTGGGCTTCAGCTTCGGCTATCGCGTCGACAACAAAGACAGCAACAACAACTGACTCTCAGGTGACCGATCATGAATCCAAAGGAAAACTACCTGCATGAGTTCTTCAGGATCTTCTTCGCCAACAAGCAGTTGGTGAAACGAGTGTTCCTGATCTTCGCAGTGATCGCGCTGGTGCTGCCGCTGCTGCTCAAACAGAGCTTCGATATCACCGCTCAGGTGATCGTGCAGTCGAAAAAACTGTCGCAGGGCGACGCCACCACGTCGCTGACTGTGGACAACGCCACCTTCATCCCGCCATCGCTGGCGGACATGGAAACCGAGAGCAACATCCTGCGTTCGCCGGCGCTGATCCGTCAGACCATCAGCGAACTGCGCGACAAGGGCGAATACACGCCTTCACCGGGCATGTTCAGCAAACTGGTGAGCGAGCCGTTCAAGCGCTACGTCAGCTCGCCGCTGCGCCTGTACGTGATCAACCCCCTGCGCAACGCCCTGGGGCTTGAGACCGATCCGGTGCGCGACACCGCGCTCGATGCGCTGACCCAGGACGCGATAGACAGCCTGAAGATCGAGACCCTGCCCGGCTCCAACGTGATTTCGATCGTCTACAGCTTCCCCGATCCGCATCAAGGCACGAGCTTCGTCTCTGCCCTGCTGCAAAACTATCTGGTGAGCCGTCAGGCGCTGCAATCGATCGAGCTGCCGCAGTCGTTCTACGAAACCAAGAAACATCAGTATCAGGTGCGTCTCGATGGCCTGGAAGGCAATCGCCAGGCGTTGCTGGAAAGTGTCGGCGCATCGGATCCGAAGGAGGAAATCACCTTCCGCCTCAACGCGATCAACACCGAAGAGCAGGCGCTGAACCTGTATCGCGACCGTCTGCTGCAAAGCCAGCGCTGGCTCGAGTACCTGAAGACCGCGCTGGCCGCCGCCAGTAACAGCAAACTCAACGACTACACCTTCCCCTACACCTTCACCACCACCGTCGACAACGTGGCGTTCGAGGATCGGGAAATCAAACAGATGGGCGAGCAACTGACCACTCAGGTCAGCCGCTACATGAACGACCTGGCCGTGTTCCAGCCAAGCAGTGAACCGATGTTGCTGACCCGCGAGCAGATTGCCCGCACCCGTCAGCAGTTCCTCAAGGTGGTGAGCAACCGCATCCAGGAACGTACCAACGATCTGGCGGTGGTCCAGCAGGTGATCAATCAGAAAACCGCGCGCATCGCCGAGTTCAAGAGCCGTATCCAGGAATTGCAGCAAACCCAGAGCAAACTGCGGCAGATGGACACCGAGATCGATGCCCTGCACGCCGCGTTCTCGACCTATGCCCAGCGTTTTGCTGAAAGCAGCACCACCCGTTCGCTGAACGATGACTTGTCCAACGCCCGGGTGTTGAGCCCGCCGTTCGAGCCGACCGAAGCGGCGTTTCCCAAGCCGATGCTGATCATTCCGTTCGGGCTGTTCACCGGTTTGCTGTTGGCGATTGCATTGGTCTACGTGCGTGAGTTCTTCGATCACCGCTTCAAACACCCGGCGCAAATCAGCCACGAACTGGGCCTGCCGGTGCTGCTGGTGATCAACGACCAGAACGCCCAGCCGAGCAACCCGCACAAGAACTGGACCGTGCCAAGCTTCATGTACTGGGTGCGCAATTGAACACGCCGTCCGCCCCGAACGCCGCCCTGCCGATCATGCATTTGCTCAGCAGCGGTGGCTTCTACGGGGCCGAGCGCATGTTGCTCGATCATTGCCTGGCGACACCGGGGCAGCACCAGGTGCTGTTCCTCGATGCGCCGCCGGAACTGATCGCGCGCTTTCGCGAGGCCGGGGTCGACGCACAAGGCTGCGCAGGGCTCGCTGCCCTGCTGCGGCACTTGCGTCAGCGCCGGGGCGAGCGTCCGTTGATCAATACCCACAATTTCAAGGGGCTGTTGTTCGGCTGGGTCGGCGCCACGCTGCTGCGCCTGCCGCTGGTCATCACCCAGCACGGCTTCACCCCGCGCAGCCGCAAGCAGAAGTTCTACACCTGGCTGAGCCTGCAACTGTGCCGCACGGCGTCGGTGGATCGGGTGGTGTGTGTCGCCGAAAGCATCGCGCTGTTGCACCGTCAGGCCAGCGTACGCGCGGAGAAGTTGCAGGTGATCCCCAACGGATTGCCGGCAGCGGCCGCCCTGCCTTGCGAGGCACCAGGACCACGCTGGCTCGCCGGATATGTCGGGCGCTTGAGCAGTGAGAAAGGCCCGGATCTGTTTCTCGACGCGCTGATCCCGCTGTGTCACCAGCATCCGCAACTCGACGCGGTGATGCTCGGCGACGGCCCGGAACGCGAAGACTTGCAGGCGCGGATCGACGCCGCCGGTTTGCAGCAGCGTATCCGTCTGCCGGGTTACCAGACCGACATGCGCCCCTGGTGGCAGCAACTCGATGCGCTGGTGATCAGCTCGCGCACCGAAGGCACGCCGATGATCCTGCTGGAAGCGATGCAGGCCGGAGTGCCGGTGGTGGCATTCGGCGTCGGCGGGATTCCCGATGTGCTGGAGAACCGCCACAACGGTTTGCTTGCGGCCCCCACCGACAGCAATGCCCTCGCCCGCCAGCTCGATACCTTGCTGTCCGAGCCCGGGTTGGCGCGGCAACTGCGCGACAACGCAAAACGCACGCAACAGGACCGCTACGACCTCAAGGCCCTGGCCGAACGCTGGTCGCAGTTGTACATCCGCACGGCACGGGAGGCACGCGCATGATTTTTCCGCTCTCGATCGTCAGCCTGCTGGGGCTGGCCTGCATCGCTCTGCTGGCCAGCCCCTGGCCCTATCTGGCGCCGGGCGCAGTGCTCGGTCTGGTGGGGTTCGCGGTGTTGTACCGCAAACCGACCTGGGGCCTGCTCGGCATCGTCGCCCTGGTGCCGTTCGAAGGTTTCTTCAAGGACAACCCGCTGTCGGGCAGCAAACTGATCGGTGCTTCGCTGGCGGTGATCCTGATGCTGCAACTGGCGATGCATCAGATTCCCTCGGATCGCCTGCGCAGCAATATCTGGCGTTTCCTGATCGCCTTCATGGTTCTGTACTTTCTGAGCCTGCTCAACACCGATGACATGGGCATGTCGCTCGGTCATCTGCGGGAAATCAGCGTCGGCCTGATTCTGTTTGTCATCACCCTGCTGATCGGCCGCGAGCTGAACCTGGACCTGTTCGCCCGGCTGGTGACCCTGGCGGTCAGCACGACCTGCGCCATGGCCATGTTCTCTACCAAATTCCAGGATCAGGGCCGCGCCGCCGGCCTGCTCGAAGACCCCAACGCCTTCGCCCTGCTGATCGCGTTCGCCATTCCACTGGCGTTGCTGCTGGTGATCCGCAGCCCGAACCTGCTGCATCGGCTGTTCTGGGGCGGTTGCTGCCTGCTGTTGCTCGGCGGCATGACCAAGACCGAATCGCGCTCCGGGCTGGTGGTGCTGGCCCTGAGTCTGGTGATCGGTTGCTGGCACTACCGCGCGCAACTGGCACGGATTCGCCCGCGTCACCTGGGCTTTGCCATGCTTGGCGCGGCGATCGTGATACCGCTGGCGATCTATGCGATGCCCGCCGGTTACATCGCCCGCATCCAGTCCCTCAGCGTGTTGAGCGCCGGTGCCAAGGGGCACAACGACGAATCCCTCGGCCGCCGCGCCTCGTACATCGTGGTCGGCAGCCAGATGATCCGCGAAAACCCGCTGCTCGGCTCCGGCCCCGGCACCTTCCCGCTGCACTACGCCACCACCGGTTACGCCAAAGCGTTTTCCGCCAACCGCAAAGTCGGCGACCTGTACCGCCGGGCGCATAACACCTACCTGGAAATCTTCAGCGAACTGGGGGTGCCCGCCGGCCTGATGTTTGTCGGCATGCTTGGATTGGGCCTGTACAACCTGGCGCGGGCGCGCAAGGCGTGGATGTTGCGGCGTGACTGGCAGCAGGCGGATCTGATGACCCATCTGGGGGTGAGTTTTCTGTCGCTGACGCTGTTCCTGATGTTCCTCAGCGCGCCGAACCAGAAATACCTGTGGATCATGCTCGCCATGACCTGCGTCCTGCGCCTCAAAGCCGAGCAGGCACCGATGACGGAGGCCAGGGCATGAGCCGGATCAGTATCGTCATTCCGATGTACAACGAGGCCCGGCACATCGGCCGCACCTTGCTGGCCGCGCAAAAAGCGGCGCACGCGGCGGATGTCGAGTGTGAACTGATCGTCGTCGACAACGGTTCGAGTGACGAAGGACCGCAGATCGCCCGGCAGTTCGGCGCCCACGTACTGGTGATGCCGGGCCTGTTGATCGGTGCGCTGCGCAATCGCGGCACGGCCATTGCCACCGGGGAATGGCTGGCGTTCATCGACGCCGACGTCGAAATGCCCGAAGACTGGCTGCTGCCGTTGTTCGACATCGAAGCCAGCGGCCAGGCCGACGTCTTCGGTCTCGATCTGCACACCCCCGCCGCTGCGCCGTGGTACGCCACTGCCTGGCAGCGCCGGACCCTGCGCCCGACCACCCACACCAGCCATGTTGTCGACTGGCTGCCCAGCGCCAACCTGTTGCTGCGCCGGCGCTGGTTCGACAAGGTCGGCGGTTTCAACGAAACCCTGCGCACCGGCGAAGACAAGGAATTCACCCTGCGCCTGCGCGAGCACGGCGCCCGACTGCTGTCGATCAATGAACACGTCGCGCTGCACTGGGGTTACGAAATGAACTGGCGCGAGTGGATGGGCAAGGAACTGTGGCGCCAGGGCAGTCATCTGCAACTGCTGCGCAGCCACGGTTTCAGCCTGCGCCTGCTGCGATTTCCAATGTTGTCGATCTTCGTCTGGATTCTCGATTTCCTGGCGATATCCGCCCTGCTCGACGGCTTTCCCCATCATGCCGTGATCATGGTGATGCTGACCCTGGTGCCGGGGCTGGTGCTCAGCGTGCGCCAGAGCGCCAGGCACCGCAACGTCTGCCTGACCCTGCAACTGTGGGGCCTGCACTGGCTGCGTCTGCATCTGGCGGGCGCGGCGTTCATTCTCAGTCTGTGTCATTGGAACGCCAGGAGGCCTGCCCGTGGCTGAATTCATTTTCTGGATGTGCCTGCTGCTGCCGGCGTACGCCTACGTCGGCTATCCACTGCTGCTGACGCTGCTCGCGCCGCTGTTTCCGGCGTGGCGCCACAGCCCGGCCCCGCCGCTGAACATCAGCATCGTCATCGCCGCCCACAACGAAGCGCGGCACATCGAACACAAGCTGCGCTCGCTGCTGTCCCAGGATTATCAGCCGACGACCCTGCAAATCATTTTGGCCAGCGACGGTTCCACCGACGACACCGTGGCCTGCGCGCACAAGGTCGTTGACCCGCGAATCACCGTGCTCGACCTGCCCCGCCAGGGCAAGGCGGCGACGCTGAATGCCGGCGCGGCGTTGGCCACCGGCGACATTCTGGTGTTCACCGACGCCGACAACCAATGGTCGCGGGAAACCCTCGGCAACCTGCTGGCGCCCCTGAGCGACCCGCAGGTCGGCGCCTGTGCCGGACACATGGTGATCCCGGTCACCGGTGGCGGACTGAGCATCGGCGACAGCCTTTATCGGCACTACGAGGGCTGGTTGCGCCGGGTCGAGAATCGCACCGGGTGCATGGTCTCCGCCGACGGCGCCCTGCTTGCCCTGCGCCGCGAGTTGTTCGAGAACGTACCGGCCGAGGTCAATGACGACTTCTTCATCAGCACCTGTGCGCCGGTGAAGTTCAAGCGCATCGTCTACGTGCCCGAAGCGCAAGTGATCGACCACGGCGTGGACGAAGCGGACAAGCAATTCCGCCGGCGCCAGCGGGTCACCGTCGGCGGCCTGCAAAGCCTGGCGCAACGCAGCGAGCTGCTCAATCCGTTCAAGCATGGGCTGTATGCGATTGCGTTGATCAGTCACAAGTTGATCCGGCGCCTGGCGCCGATCCTGTTGCTGCCGCTGCTGCTGAGCAACTTCTGGCTGTGGGAAGAGCACGGTTTCTATCGCCTGAGCCTGATCGCCCAACTGATCGGCTACGCCATCGCAATCGCCGGCCTGCTGGATGCACAACACCGCTTGCCCAAGCCGTTCCGCCTTGCGGCGTTCCTGCTGGTGACACTGGCGGGCATGAGCATCGGCTTGTGGCAGTTCCTGCGCGGCCAGCGTTATGCCCAGTGGAACCCTGACCAAAACCGTTGAGAGGGACAGAGCCATGGCGATCAAACAACTGATTAAACGCACCAGCGGCTGGCTCTATCTCAACTCGTCCGTGGGGCGACACCAGTTGCACGGCGCCGGTGTGATCCTGATGTTGCACCGGGTGCTGTCCAATGACCGCGCCGCCGACCTGCCGCACCGCAACGAACTGTGCGTCGGGCCCAAGGCCTTTGAGCATTTGCTGGTGTGGCTGCGCAAGCATTTCGATTGCGTGCCGCTGATGGAGATCCTGCAGCCCAACGCCTTGCGCAGCGAGCGCCCGCAGGTGGCGCTGACCTTCGACGACGGCTGGCGCGACAACGCCGCCAACGCCTTCGCGCTGCTGCAGAAACATCAGGTGCCGGCGAGCATTTTTCTCTCCACCGATTTCATCGGCAGCCGTCAGCGTTTCTGGTGGGAAAGCATCGGTGAAACCCTGTGGGGCAGCCATGGCGAAAAAGCCCGCACGCACTTGATCGAGTGTCTGCGTTCGGTGGGGCAGCCGTTGCCGGTGCTGTTGGACGACATTGATGTGGATCGTCGCAGTCTGACCTTGTTGCATTACCTGCAAAGCCTGAAGGCGCTCGACCCGATGATGCTCGAACACCTGACCGACGAATGTCCGCAGGAGTCATTGCCGCAAGCGCTGGACTGGCATCAAGTGCGGGCGATGGAAGCTTCGGGGCTGGTGCGTTTCGGCCCTCACGGCGCCAGTCACGCGATCCTCACGGGCCTGAACGATGTGCGTCTGAGCGAAGAAATCAGCCGCAGCCGCGATGCTCTTCAAAACGGCTGCAACCGGCCGCTGCCGGTGTATTGCTACCCCAACGGCGACAACGATGAACGCGTGCGCGAACAGATCGCCAATCACGACTACCCCTTCGCGCTCGGCACCGGCACCGGCCTCTATCGCGACACCGGCGATCCGCTGAATCTGCCGCGCTTCGGTGTCAGCCAGCGCACCGCACGCAACCCGCAACTGCTGTCGTGGCGGATCTATCGCGGGGCACGGCCATGAGTCGAGGCAATTACCTCAAGCACCTGGCGCTGAGCATGGGCACCAAACTGGCGATGATCGCCCTGCGCCTGCTGAGGAATGTGCTGCTGGCGCGGATCCTCGGGCCCAGCGAACGGGGCCTGTTCGCCCTGCTCAGCACCCTGCCGGATCTGATCAGCGCGGCCACCAGCGGCGGGTTGAACTCGGCGGTCGGTTATCAGGCCGCCAAGCAACGACCGATGGGCTTGTTGCTCGCGCAAGTGTTGGTGTTCGGCTGCTTGCTGGCGGGTCTGTTGACCTTGCTGGTGGTGGCACTGGTGCGCGAATTCGGCAGCGAACTGGACGTGACCATGCAGCTCGGTCTGCTGGCGTGGCTGTTGCTGCTGGCGGTGCCGCTGACCGTGCTCAAAAGCGGTCTGCTGACCTTGCACAATGCGTCCGGCGGCGTGGTCGCGTTCAATGCCTTGCGACTGGTGGAATCCCTGGCGCCGCTGCTGCTGTTTCTCGCCCTGTTCTGGATGTGGAAAGAAGCGGCGCTTGAAGCGGCGCTGATCAGTTGGCTGGCCGGCATCAGTCTGGTGGTGCTGGTCGGCTGGCTGTGGCTCAAACGCGCGCAGCCGTTGCAGCTGCAATGGGATCGCGCCAGCCAGAACGAATTGCTGCGTTTCAGTGCGCGCAGTCACCCGGATCTGCTGTTCCAGCAAGTGATCCTGCGTTCCGATTACCTGTTCATCGGTGCCCTGCTGGGCAGCACTGCCCTCGGGCATTACGCGATGGCCAGCGCCGCCGCCGAGTTGCTGCTGATCGTTCCGGAAGCGGTGACCACGCCGCTGATGAAGCGCCTGCTGCAGCAGGACGAAGGCATGGACAAGGTCACCCCGCTGGCCCTGCGCCTGACCGCCACGGTGATGCTCGGCGCCTGCCTGACCATGGCCGTGATCGGCGAATGGCTGATTGTCATCCTGTTCGGCGTCGCCTACCAGCCGGCGTATCCAGCGCTGCTGGCATTGCTGCCGGGGCTGCTGGGCCTGTGTTACGCGAGCATCCTGCGCCTGGATCTGATCGGCAAGAACCGCCCCGGCACGGTGTCGCTGCTGATGGGGCTTGGTGCGCTGCTCAACCTCGCGCTGAACCTGCTGCTGATTCCGGCCTACGGCATCGTCGGCGCCGCGGCGGCATCGTCGATTGCCTATCTGGCGGTGACCGTGGCGATGCTGGTGTTGTACTGCCGGTTGAGCGGCGTGGCGTTCTGGCAAACCCTGATCATTCTGCCCAGCGACCTCACGCCGATGTGGCTGATGTTGCAACGACGCTTTTTACAACGGAAATCGGCATGAAAGGCCTGTCCCTGCTGTTCGGTCTCGGCCTGTCGCTGGACGCCCTCGCGGCGTCGATGCGCTGGGGCGACATTCGCGACGGCAGCCTGTACCTGCAAGCCGATCATCCCGACACAGTGACCGTGCGCTGGGCGCCGGCGTGGCAGGCAGAGGCCAACGAAGAGCACATTTACCTGCTCGACGGCCGGGGGCGATTGCAGGGCGAGCGCTTCATCAAGGCCAGTGAAACCCGTGGCAGCCAGAGCTGGCCGTTGGCGCCGGGCGCCGCGAGTTATCAGCTGGAAATCCCCGGCTACAGCTTCCGCAGTTACCGGGTCGAACACGACGAAAACACCGTGGCGCTGTTCGCCCCGGCCAAAGTGCATTTCAGCGCGGAAACCCGTAACGGCGATGAACTGTATTTCAAGGTCGCCGCCGGTGAGCACGCGATACTGGCGGGCAAGTTTCACGGCGGGGTCAGCGCCCTGCAGGTGCAACGGGTCGGCGACGGGCAGCCACTGACATTGGCGCTCAAACCCTATCGCGCCTATTGGCGGTTCGATCAGCTCGCGTTGCCCGTCAGTCAGCGCGAGCAGGTCTGGCGCCTGCGTCTGCAAGGCAGCGGCAAAGCGGCGTTCTGGCTCGACGGCACGGCCAATCTGTTCGCGCAGAATCCGCAACAGCTCAAACCGCTGCGTGAAGACGACGGCCAGACGCACCTGACCCTGCACGACAAAGTCCTGGGGCGCACCCCGGATCTGGGCATCGCCCTGCCCTACGTGATGCCGCCGCCCGCCAGCCATCCGCTGCTCGACGCACTGAAACCGACGGCCGCCAGTTACTACAGTTTTGTCGACGTGACGGCAAAAAATCCGCAGTTCGAAGATGCATTTCGCCAGGTTTATCAGGATCGCTTCGGCATTCGTCAGGACATCACCCTGCTCGCTGGCAGTCAGCGTCAGGCCGATCTGCGCGCCGACGTGCAAAGCAACAACGGCCTCGACGCCTGGCTCGCCGGCACCCGGGCGCTGGGCGGCAAAGGCACGCACTACATCGGGTTCGCCGACGAGCCCAACCTGAACTATTCGAGCTACGAGCAATACCGTTCGATCTTCACCAGCATGGCCCGGCAAGTGCGCAGCGATCCGGCCAATGCCAGGGCCGGCGTGCGCATCGCGATGCCGGCCAGTTCGCGGCTGGTCAATGGCCCCTTCGCCGACAATGCAGCCAGCAAGCGCGGCATCGACTGGGCCCGGCGCCTGCTCGGTGAATCCGCCGAACAGGTCGATGCGCTGGCCTGGCACGAATGGATGATTCGCGACCTGCTCGCCACCCGCGTATACCGCGACAGCGTGCGGCGGGCGGCGGAGCTGGTCGGCCTCGACGCCCGCGGCCAGCCGCGCAAGGCCTTGCTGCTGGATCAGACCAACCTGTCCAGCGGTTCAAGCCTGAGCCCCTACGATCAGGAAACCCATTTCACTTCACTGTGGTGGGCCTCGGTGGTGATCAACGCCTCCCAGGACGGTTTGCTGACCATGCTCAACTGGTTCCAGGCCGCCGATGAGCCGCAGTACCCCAAAGGCATGTTGCGGGTGCTGGGCGATGATCGCTTCGAGTTGAAGCCGGTGGGTCTGGCCCAGCAGTTCATCCAGCAGCACTGGTTGCACAACGTGTTGTGGCTGGAGAACGATGCGTTCGAAGTCGATGTGCTGGCGATGGCCGGCGACGATCAACGCGGACTGCTCGGTGTGAACAAAGGCACGCGTTTGCAGCATGTCGACCTGGCGGGCGCCAGATGCCCGATGAACAACGGCGCGCTGCGTTATTTCGGCGCCGACAACCGCAGCCGCGACGCGCCGTTTCGCTGTCAGGACGGCCGCGTGCGCTTCGAACTGCCGGGACAGACCCTGTTTGCCCTGCGCTGGAACGCCTCATGACCGCCCTGTTGATGTCCGGCCGCGCTGGCCTCTGGCCGCGCGATGACTCGTCATCAGGAGCCACGACCATGAATGTTCTGCAAAAACTCTGCGATCACATCAAACACAAAGGCCTGCGGGCCACCTTGGCCAAAGTGTGGAAGCACTACGTCTTTTCTCATCAGGAACTGCTGTGGATGGAGCGCGACCTGGTCAGTCCGGTGCCGCCCCACAGCCTCAAACCCTACCCGCCGCTGCGAGTGGTGAAGATCACCCCGGACAACGTCAGCGCCTTCGCCCGCCACTTCGGCGACCGCGTCGGCACCATGGCGGAGCTTGCCCGGGAACATCACACCGGGCACATGCACCTGGACGATCAGGGCCATGCGGTGGCCTTCATCTGGGGCACCGCCCAAGACTATTTCGACCGGCACTACTACGGCTGCCTGTTCCCGGTGAAACCCGGCGAGTTCTTCGAATTCGGCGGCGAACTGACCCGCTCGTACTGGGGCACCGAACTGTCGGTGGACCTGCAACTGGAACTGTGGAACGCCATGGCCGCCCAGGGCTGCGACAAAGTCGTGGACGTCTGCGAATTTCACAACATCCCGGCGCTCAAGCTGCACCTGCGCATGGGCTATACCGAACAGGGCCGGATCATGAATGTGTATCAGCTGTTCGGTCGCTGGCGCTTCTACCGCGAAACCCGCTACAGCGGCTCGCGCCTGGATGCATTGCGCAAACCTTCCCGTCCACCTGTCACAGCCACGGTGACCTGAGCCTATGGCGCGATTCGAATGGCGCACTTCGTTGTGCGCACCTGACTTCCCGGCGGCGGCCTATGAAGCGCTGCGCCTGCGGGTGACGGACCACACGCCGTTCAACAGCCTCGACTGGCTGGGTGCGGCAGAGCAGGCGCTCGACGCGCATGAGCGGCTGCACGTATTGCTGGGTTGGGAAGCAGACGAATTGCGCCTGTGCCTGCCGCTGGTGGCGAGCCGTGAACGGTTTTTCGGCGTGCCGTTTCGGGTGGTGCATCACCTGGGTTATCCACTGGCCGATCGCCTGGCGTTGCTGTCACGGCTGGACGCCAAAGACATGCGCCAGGTCCTGCGGCTGATTCGTCAGCGAATGCCCCACGCCCTGTTGCAACTCAACGAAATCGCCGAGCCGCTGGGCGCCGAAAGCGTGCTCACCGAATGGATGGCCCGCAGCTCCACCGGCGAACGTCGCTTGAGCTGCCGGGTACCGGTGCACCTGATCAGCGACGCCGACCGCCAGGAAGTCTCGGGCGACCCGCGCTACAAACTGCGCCGGGCGCGCAAACGGATCGCCGCGTGCGCTGCCGAAGTCCGGCGGATCACGCCCGACGCGACCAGCATGGGCCCGTTGCTGCAGGTCATCAGCGAAGTCGAAGCGGTCAGTTGGAAAGGCGACGAAGGCGTCGGAATCTTTGCCAGCGACCGCAGCCGACGCTGCATGGAAAACGCCTTCACTGCCCTCGCCGCGTCGGGCCGGGTGCGCGTGGTGATGCTGGAACTGGACGGGCGTTGCATCAGCTACCGGCTCGGCCTGCTCGAACAGGGTCGACTCTACGATTACAACCTCGCCTTCCTGCCGCAATACGCCGATCTGGGCAGCGGTCGGGTGTTGCTGGAGGAATGGATTCGCTGGGGGCTGGACGACAACTGGCGCTGGATCGATGCCTCGCGGGTCAGCCTGGAAAACTCCAGCCATCAACTGCACGAACGCATGACCGGGCAACTGGAGCACTGGCGCTGGAGTTTCTATTCCTGGCGCCCGAGCGGACTGTTGCTGGGGCTCGGGCTGCGCGTCTGGCACCGGCTCAAGCCGGCGTTGCAACAATGGCGGGCGAAGCGTGCAACCGTAAAAGCGGCGGCCACCCCGACACCGGTAAAACACCTCACCAAGGAGGGCGAACATGCCACGCCAAGTCATAGTCAACGCTGACGATTTCGGCCTGAGCCCGAACGAAAACGCGGTGATCCTCAGTGCGTTCCAGGCCGGGGTCATCAGTTCCGCTACCGCCATGGCCAACATGCCGGCGTTCGAAGCGGCCTGCGCCATGGCCCGGTTGCCGCTGCTGGCAGGACGAATCGGTCTGCATTTCAACCTGACCTACGGCCGGCCCTTGAGCCGGGCCATTCTCGAGCGTCGCACCTTCTGCGACAGCCATGGCGTGTTCGATCTCAACCTGCCGCGCCACAGCCTGTGGCTGGGCCGCGAAGATCGCGAGGCGGTGCAGGAAGAATTGCAGGCGCAGTGGCAACGCTGTGTCGATCAGGGCATGCGTCCCAGCCACCTCGATTCGCATCAGCACGTGCACAACATCTGGCCGATCGGCGAGATCGTCGCGCGCTTCGCCGCCCATCAGGGGGTGCCTGTGCGCCTGGCGCGCAACCTGGGGCAAAACCTCAGCCTGCCCAAACGTGTGTTCAAGGGGTTGCTCAACCGTCGGTTGCAGAGTCTGGCCGGTGTGACCGCGGATTACGTCTGCACGCCGGTCGATTTGCGCAACGCCCCGGCGCCGACCGACGGCGTGCTGGAAATCGTCGCCCATCCGAACCAGTTCGGGGCGGATTTCGGCGACGCCTATCTGCAACCCGAAGAGTCCCTGAGCCGCTTGCTAGAGCAGCGACTGACGGGCGTTCCACGGGTTTCCTATGCCGATCTGAACAAGGACTTTCTGCGGGGTGCCGAGGCACTCTGAACCGTTACATAACTTGCAATACTTTCAAAGCTGGCGCTTTGACATGAATTTCCCGGCTTGATCTATACCCACAAAAGCGTCATCCACAACACCCGGGCTCCGGCCTCGGAGGGCATCATGAGCGTCATTGAAAAGCTGCGTGAACGTATCAAGCAAAAAGGCCTGGGCCGCACCTTCGGCACGTTGTGGAAACGCTACGTGTTCTTCCATTGGGAACTGTTGTGGATGGAGCGCGACCTGGTCAGCCCGGTACCGCCGCACAAACTGCGCCCCTACGACGGCCTGCGCAAAGTCGACATCACCGCACAGAATGCCGGCGCGTTCGCCAAGCATTTCGGTGACCGGGTGCAGACCATGGCCGAGCTGGCCAACGAGGGGCACACCGGGCACATGTACCTGGACGCCGACGGCCATGCGGTGGCGTTTATCTGGGGCAGCACTCGTGACTACCACGACCGCCACTATTACGGCTGCACCTTCCCGGTCAAACCCGGCGAGTTCTTCGAGTTCGGCGGTGAAATGATCCGCGCCTACTTCGGCAGCAGCCTGTCGGTAGACGTGCAGGTCGCCCTCTGGGAAGCCATGGCTGCCCAGGGTTGCAACAAGGTGGTGGACGTCTGCGAAACCCACAACATCCCGGCGCTGAAACTGCACATCCGCATGGGCTATCACGAACAGGGCCGCGTCACCCACGTCTATTGCCTGTTCGGCAAATGGCGGTTCTTCCGCGAAACCCGCTACGCAGGCTCACGCCTGGATCCACTGCGCAAGCCGGGACGGCCGGTGGTGACGGCGGCTGCGCAGGCTTGAAACAACGAAGGCGGCCATTCGGCCGCCTTCGCAATGCTCCATTCGCGCCTCAGCGCTTCACCCCCACCCACGTAAAACACAGCGGCATCTGCGCCTGGCGGTTCTGGTACTGGTCATACACTTCTTCCCGGTTCGAGTGCGGGTATTCCTTGAAGTGCGTGATGTTCAGGCCGGCCTCGAGGGCGGCGGTGAAGAGCGCGCCGAGGGTGTGCGCGAACCAGTAAGACTTCGCCGCCGGCTGTTCGACCTTGCCGAAGTAGACGATCGGCTCTTCCTGCACGAACGGTTCTTCGCGGAAATACGAGCTGGCGAGGCGAAACGGGTCCTCGGCCTCGGGGTCGACCATTTCCAGGAACGGGTGGGTTTCGTAGATCACCAGCCGTCCGCCCGGTTTGAGGGTCGAGACGACATGGCGGAAAAATTCGCCGATGTCGGGCATCCAGTTGAGGACGCCGATGGTGATCAACGCAACGTCGAAACGGGCGCGCAGCGATTCAGGTAAATGATGGATATCGGCTTCGATGAACTCGGCCTTGTGCGGCGAACGCTTGTTCAGTTCGCGGGCCTGTTCGAGAAACGCGCCGGACTGATCGATACCGACCACGCTCCGTGCGCCGAGGGCGAACAGTGACAGGCTTTCGCGGCCGTTGTTGCACCCCATTTGCACGACGTCTTTGCCATCGACACCGACCTGCTCGAGCACGCCGCGCAGGGTGTCGTCGAGGCAGGAAAAATCGGCCTGCGTGACCTCGGTCAGCAAGGCCTGCCAGTCGGGCGAGTCCTGATGATGACGAGCGGAATCGTTCCACGCCTGACGATTGCTCTCAATGGCGTTTTTATTGTTTGGCACTTCCATGGCGCACTCCGGGCGATGCTCACAATTGAGCGGCCCGAGTCTAGTCCAGCCTCGCGCAACAGGTTGTTGCGAACTTGTAAGCCGCCTGCGTCTGCACCAACGCCTGCACCGCGGGCAGCTATAGTTAATAGCCTTGGGGAAATCCGCTTCCACAGGTGCTGCCATGGGAATGTTCAATCGACTGCTGTTATCCGCCTGTCTGCTCGCCACCACGCCGGTGCAGGCGCTCGACAGCAACTTCAACTATTACGGGTCGGACCAGCCTTTTGCCCACCCTGCTCCCCCGTCGTTGTCGGCCCAGCCGCCTCGGCCGTTCGATGACACGCCGCCGCAGGATTTCATCGTCATCCCGGATCGCCATGTGTTCCATGACTCGCAGCTGCCCACCGTAGCCGATGCGACGGTGCGGGTGTTTATCCGCACCTACGATGCCGAGCGCGGCATTTACGTCAACGACGAAGTGCTGGACCCGACGTGCGTGCTGGAATGCCTCGGCACGCCCAATCCACGCAGTAACGCGGTTTACCACTGACGCTTGTCCGGCCGCGCCAGGCCGAGCTTTTCGATGCGGTAGCGCAGCATGTCGCGGCTCAGGCCCAGCAGGCGCGCCGATTTGGTGACGTTCCAGTCGGTCTTGTCGAGCATCTTGCGCACCATGTCGCGCTCGACTTCCGGCAGGTTCATCGATTCGGTGTTGCTCGCCGGACGTGGTTCGAAATGCTGCACTTCGTGCTGATGCTGCGGCGGCAGGTCATCGCACAGGCTCATGCACACGTTCAGTTGATGCGCGGCGACGGTGTCGTTTGGCGCCAGCAGCACGGTCTGTTCAAGCATGTTGCGTAGCTCGCGCACGTTGCCCGGCCAGGTGTAACTGCGCAGCAGCTCTTCGGCCTGATCGCTGAAATGCAGGTTCGGTTTGCCGTAACGCTTGCCGTGACTGGCGAGGAAGTGACGGGCCAGCAGCAGGATGTCTTCGCCACGGGCGTACAGACGCGGCACCTTGATCGAGATGATCCGCAGCCGGAAAAACAGATCGCGGCGGAATTTGCCCTGCTGGACCATCTGTTCAAGGTTGCAATTGGTGGCGCTGATCACCCGCAGGTTGACCTTGCGCTCCTTCACCGAGCCGACCCGGCGAATGGTGCGGTCCTCCAGCAGTTTCAGCAGTTTGGCCTGGAGCACCAGATCCATTTCACCGATTTCATCGAGAAACAGCGTGCCGCCATCAGCGGCTTCCACCAGCCCGACCCGGCGATCCTTGGCATCGGTGAACGCGCCTTTCTCGTGACCGAACAGCTCCGACTCCACCAGGTTGGCCGGAATCGACGCGCAGTTGAACTCAATGAACGGGCCTTTGCTGCGCGCACCGTCGAAATGCAGCGCCCGGGCGACCAGTTCCTTGCCAGTCCCGGTTTCGCCCTCCACCAGCACCGGCGGCAGATCGCCGTTGGTCATGCGTCGCTCGGCTTCGAGCAACTGGCCGATGGTGTTTTTCAGGTGCAGCATCGGCGCCGATTCGCCGATCAGCGCCTGCACTCCGGATTTCTGCGCCTCGCGCTCCTGATAGAACGACAGCGTGCGCTCCATCCGTTCGGTGGCCAGGGCCTTGTCCAGCAGCAGTTTGAGTTCCGGCAGCGCGACCGGTTTGGTGACGTAATGAAAGGCGCCCTCCTTCATTGCCACCACTGCGTCTTCGACGTTGCCGTAGCCGGTCATCATGATCACTTTCAGTTCCGGCGCGCTGATGCGCAGCTTCTGGATCAGATCGTGACCACTCATGCCCGGCAGCGAGTTGTCGGTCAGGACGATGTCCGGCATGAAGCTTTCCAGTTGCCCCAGCGCGTCCTCGGCCGAGTGGCAGACCGTCACCTCGAAGTCTTTGCGCTCCAGGTAGGTCTGAATATTGTCGGCCAGCAGTTCGTCATCCTCGACCAGCAGAATGCTGTGTTCCATATTCCCCTCCCGATGCCACTCTAAAATTGAGACTGACGCGGGTTCCTTCCTGCTCCCGGCTGGTCAGCACGACCGACCCCTGAAACCGCTCCATGATTCGCTTGACCAGCGCCAGGCCGACCCCGAGGCCGCCCTGCTTGGTGGTGAAAAACGGTTTGAACACCAGTTGTTGCTGCTGCGCGCTCATGCCTTTGCCGGTGTCGCTCAGGGTCATGCGCACCTGGTCGGTTTGCGCTGTTTCAATCTCGACACTGAGTACGCCGCCCTTGGGCATTGCTTCCAGGGCGTTGGCAAACAGGCTATTGAGAATTTGCGTGAGCAGCACCTTTTGACTGACGACCGGCGGGCAATCCTGGGGCGTGAATCGCACTTCAACGCCATTGCGCCGGATCAGCGCATCAAACGCCCCGAGGGTATCCTCGACCGCCGCGAGCAGTTCCACCGCCTCGCCGTCATCACTCATCGGGCGCAACGACACCAGCAGTTCGCGAACCCAGCGCGACATGCGATCGACCTGGCTGATGATGTCGCCGATGTTTCGCTGCGCGCCGGGGCTGGCGATTTCCTGAGCCAGTTCGGCGCTGGAACGAATGGTCGCCAGCGGATTGCGCAGGCTGTGCGCCACCGCCGAGGACATCTCGCCCAGGGCGACAAAGGTTTCGTTGCTGATCAACTGCTGTTGCTGGCTCTGCAGCAGGCTCGAGGCGCGCCGTACGATCCAGAACAACCCCAGGTAAATCGCCGCGCCGCCAAGGATGGTCGCGGCCCAGATCGAGGCGAATCCACGGTCGATGCGGTCCACCAGATCCGCCGGTTCCTTGTAGATCTCGACCATGGCGACCACTTTGCTTTTGTCGGCGTTGAACATCGGGATGTAGTTTTCGATGAACAGGTATTTCGGTTCACGGGACAGCCGCTGCTCGGGTTTCTCATCGTCGATCTTGTGATAGCTGGAAGACACCGGGACTTTCATTTCGAACGACTCGTCCAGTTCATCGTCATCTTCGATCTTGACGTTGATCAGCTCGGGGTTGGTCGACCAGATGATCGTGCGGTCCAGCGCATACACCGTGGCCAGCAATACGTCGGGCAAGTGTTCGACATGATCAAGAAACTCGGCGCGGGCCGCAGCATGGGCCAGCGCGTCGACATCGGGGTAGTTCTGATCCTGGCGCGGGTCGAGCATCTCGCCCATGGTGCGTTGCGGCGTGATGTTGGCGTGGCGCATTTCCGCATCGCCGATGGCCTGCACGAATTGCGCGGTGAGCAAGGCATCGCGCTCCACACTTTCGGTCACCACAAAGCGCGTGGAGATGTAGCCCAGCCCCAGCGCCACGGCCGCGATGATGAAAAAACTGGCCAGCGAAAACCAGCGCAGCAGATTGAACTGCCCGCCCCAGCTCTTGATGGCCGCCAGCGCGAGGTTCGGTGCCGATGTTTTCTGTTCTTCCAGTCGGTGCATGGCAGTGCCCTGGTGTTTTTTTTGTATCGCGTCGGTCAGCGCCGCCTTACGAGTGAGTGTAGGTGGCAATGACCGTGACACACGGTTCAATGATGCTATTTAGCCGCTACCGCATACGACTCACCGTTTCGCTCGCAGATGCCGGTTTTACTGGCGTCAACGCCCCGTCAGCCAAGGGCTGCACCGACGGATGCTGACGCTCGGTTTCGGCACTCAGAAAGTCGATGATCGACTGTGCCGAGGCCTCGTCCAGACGCAGATTGGGCATCGGGATGCGCTCGTATTGCTCATAGAGTTGCAGCGCGATCGGGTCTTTCTCCGCCAGCACGCGGTCCGGTTCGCGGATCCAGCGACTGAGCCAGGCCGGGTCACGCTGGCGGGTCACGCCGATCAGGTCCGGGCCGATGTTGCGCATGCCAATGCCTTCGCCATCCTGCGGGCCGAGGCTGTGGCACGAGGCGCAGCGGGTGCGGAACAGTTCTTCGCCGTTGCTCGGCGGACGGATCTGCGGGGCGTCGGCGTAACTCTCTGCGGTGCTGGCCTGTTTCCAGTTCTGCAACGTATTGGCGAGCTGGTCAGCGAGGATCCACGGGTTCTCGAACGGCGAGGCTTTCATCCAGCGCCCGGTGCTCTGGTTACCGACGATCAGGCTCAGGTTGTGATCCTTGGTGCGGCCGTTGTCGACGCCTTCGATAAACAGCCCGAGCTTCTTGCGCAGCTCGGTGACATCTTCGAACTCGCCGGTGAGGAACTTCCAGCCAGGGCCGACCCTGAAGCGTTGCGAATAGGCCTTGAGCACTGCGGGGGTGTCGCTCAACGGGTCGAGGGTGATCGAGTAAAAGAAGATGTCCTTTCCGACCCGGTCCCCCAGCAGTTTCTGCACCTGGCGCAGACGCGCGGTCTCCAGTGGGCAGGAGTCGCTGCACGACGTGAAGATGAAGTTGATCACCACCACCTTGTCTCTGATCAGGTCATCGAAAAACCGCACCTGCCGACCGTCCTGGTCGGTCAGCAGGGTATTGGGGAAATAGTCGCCACCCCACGGGGTGGCGGATTCGCTGGCACCGTCGGACTGCGCCTGATGGGCGATGAGCACCTGACTGCCGAGCAGGCAGGTGACCAGCACCAGAATCAGATGCATGCCCAGGGCGCGGGAGCGCGGCGTTGGCTGGGTCATGTCGGCTCCCTCCCGGCTCATGGTTTCACGGTCACTTGCGGGCCGACGCCATCGCCAGTGCGGAAGGTTGGCAGTGCAGCGGAGTTGACGTAGCGCACGCCGTCCCAGCTTGGCAGCGGTGTCGGCATCAGCTGAAGTTGCCCAGGTTTCTCGAGGTCCCAACGCAGCAGCATCGAGTTGTCCTCATGCTGGGTGTTGTGACAGTGCTCCATGTAGGTCCCGGCAAACTCGCGGAAGTTGATCGCCATTTCCACGCTGTCCAGACCGTCGGCTTCCGAACCGATCCGGTAGACGTCCTTGCGCGCCCATTTTTCCCATTCAGGCGGGGCCTTTCCGCCACGGCTGAGGATGATCCCCTCCTCGAAGTGCACGTGTACCGGGTGGCTCCAGCCCGTGCCGCCGGCCTTGATATTCCACACCTCCAGGGTGCCGATGCCGCTGACCCCGGCGTCGGTCGGGCCGCTGGCCAGTTTGGTCGAGGCATTCAACCGGCGCGGGTCCATGTGGAAGCCGAAGCCGCCATCGGTCTTGATCGTCCACGGCGCTTCATCGGTACCGTCGGCGCGGCCGAAGGTGAAGGTCCGGTGCAGCGCCTTGGCGAGCAAGGCCTTGTCGGCAGCGTTGTCGCGGTGGATCTTCAGCGGAATCATCACCATGCCTTCCGCCTTGCCCGGTCTGGCGGGCTCGTAGGCGGCCGGGTTCATCGACAGATCCTGGCCGGTATAAGCCTTGACGTTCAGTTGCAGGACCTTGCCCACCACCGGGTCGCCCCGGTCCCATTGCGGGCCTTTGCTGGTCTGCTTGATGACCGCCAGGTATTTCTCCGACAGCACGTCGGCCAGCGGGATCACTTCTTTCGGACCCTTGCCGTCGTCCTGGGCTTGCAGGTTGACAAAGAACAGCTTGTCGCCCGGTTTGATGCCGTTTTTCGAGAAGTTGACGATGATGTCGAACCGCTCGGCGATACCCTGGGTCGGCAGAATCGCGTTGTGGTTCTGTTTGTCGCCGTCGGCATCGAGGTCCATCGAACCGTCGAACGGCACGCTGTGTTCCATGATGTTGCCGTCGTTGGCGATCATGTGGAACGGCACGCGGCTGTACGACACGCCAGCGTTTTTCGGCCCCGGGAATTCGCCGCCGCTGCCTTTGACTTCACGCACCAGCGCAAGCTTGAAGTAGCGCGACACCGAACCGTTGAGGAGACGGAAGCGATAACTGCGCGCCCGCACGTCGAGGCTCGGTTTCCATTGCCAGTTGACCAGCACCTGATCGCCGATGAAGCCATCGGTGTTGAACGGGTTGAACCACAGCTGACCTTGCTGATCCCAGGCCTTGTCGGCGAACACCAGGTTGACGTCGTAGTCGCGGTTGCCCCACGGCAAGGCGCTGCCGCTGGGAAAGCGCAGGTTGACGCCGTCGTTCACCGATTCGTTGCCGCGGTCCAGGGCGCTGTAGTAGTTCATCATCGCCGCGTTGCCCTTGTAGACGTTCTGCGCGGTGAAATCGAGCATGTGGTCGTGGAACCAGTGGGTGCTCATGGTTTCCCGGTAGTCGCCGCGAATCTTGATGGTGCCGTGGTCGCAGGTCTTTTTCGCCGGCTGCAGGTCGTTGACCCACAGGGTTTCTCCCGGCGCGCACGGGAATGCGGCGCGCGGATCTTCGGCCTTGGTGTTGATGCTGTCGTAACCGGCGAGCTGGATCGGCCAGCGATAGTCGTAGTACTGGCCGGGGAAGAAGAACGCGTTGGCATAACCATCGCTTTCCGCCGGGGCGTGGCCGTTGTGCTCGTGGGTGCTGATGGTGTGCAGACCGAAGCCACGGTTGGCCGACGGATCGATCGGCAAGCCGTTGTAATGCCGCATCAACACCGGTTGGCCGTAGCGCACCATCAACAGTTTCGGTGGCAGCGTGCCGTCGAAGGTCCACACCGAGTTGTGGTTCTGCACCGGCATCGCCGGGTGGAAGCGAACGTCGACCCCCTTGGCCGCGCCATCCGTCGCCGGTACGCCCGCGACGTTGTGGTACAGCCCGCCGGGGCCGAACTCGCCGACCGCATAACCGTGCATCTGCCGACTGTCACGCAGCCCGCCGTTCAGGCGCGCGCCAGTCTGCACGGTCTTGTAGGCGACTTGCGGGTAGAACTCGTTCCAGCGCTGATGGGCCCAGCCTTTTCCCGGTGGCCGGCCTTCGGCAGAGGAGCCGATATGCCGGTTGAGGAACAGTTCGATCTGCGATTGCCAGGGGTTGCGGTCAACCACGTTGGCGTACTGGCTCGGAAATGGCGTGAGCCCCGGTTGACGCAGAAACGCATCCAGCGCCGTGCCGGGAGGCGCACTGCGGGCGATGTTGTTCGGGTCTTGCGCCGGCGCCGGGCCGATGGCGGCTGGCGGGAAACTCAAGGGCGCTGCCGGTGTGGTCGGGTCGAGTTTTTCCGGGCCGAACTCTTCAAACAGCATCAGTTGCTGAGTGAACGGCTGAGCACCGTACAGCGGGCTCGGCTTGCCGTTGGTGGGGTAATTGAAACTGGTCTGGACGGTGGGCGGCAGAATGTTTTCCGTACGCGTCGTGTCCCGCGTGCCTTTGACCCCGTCGGGCAGATCGAAGGAGTCTTCGTTGGCTTCGGGCATCGTCAGGATCGCGTTGAGGGCGCCGGCGCGGTCCTCGGGCTCGTCGTAATAGGCCGACGGGTCGGACGCTTCCGGCTGATTCTCGTCGTCGATCGGGCTCGCTCGAACCCCGGTCATCTGGCCGAGGGTCAACATCAGAAAGACGCTCAGTGGCGTCAACAGGAAGCGTTTTTTGGGGTCATGCGTTGTTCTGTCCATCACCAACCGCCTCATCTAAGGAAGGGGTGATGGTGTTTTGCAATTACCTCGCCAAAAAATCATTTCCAGTTGTAACAGGGACTTGCAGGCGCTGTTGCATTCCCCACTCCCCGGTGACCGGGGCCTGACACCCACTGCTGGGGGAAGTTCACCCGATTTGCTGGATGAGCTGAAACGCCAGACGAACGGTGGTGCCCTCGCCTTCGCGGCTGTCCAGACTCACGCCGCCGCCGAAGCGCTCCATGATCCGCTTGACCAGCACCAACCCCACGCCAAGGCCGCCCTGCTTGGTGGTGAAGAACGGCCGGAACGCCATGCTGCGCTGCTCTTCATTCATGCCTTTGCCGGTATCGCTGAGCATGACGCTCACGCCACGGCTGTCGCTCGGTTCGAGGGTGATGGTCAGCGTGCCGCCCTTGTCCATGGCTTCCAGCGCGTTGGCCAGCAGGCTGTTGAGGATCTGTGCGAGCTGTACTGGCTGGCTCAGCACCATCGGCGTCTGCTGGGGGTGAAACACCACCTGCACGCCGGCCTTGGCGATCTGTTGCTCGAACGCCATCAGGCTGTCGTGCAGCGCCGCCACCAGGTTCACCGGTTCAGGGTCATCGTTGAGCGGTCGCAACGATTGCAGCAGCTCGCGCACCCACTTCGACATGCGATCGACCTGGCCGATGATGTCCTTGATGTTTTTCTGCGCCGGCCCCGCATCGAACTCCAGCGCCAGCTCGGCACTGGAGCGGATGGTCGCCAGCGGATTGCGCAGACTGTGGGCTACCGCCGAAGACATCTCACCCAGCGCAACAAAGGTTTCGTTGGCGATCAGTTGTTTTTGCTGGGCCGCCAGCAGGATCGCCGCCCGCCGCACGATCCAGTACAGCCCCAGATAAATCAGTCCGCCGCCCAGCGCGGTGGCCAGCCAGATCAGCGTCAGGCCGCGCTCCATGCGGGCGATCAGGTCTTTCGGCTCTTTATAGATCTCGACCATCGCCGTGACGTTCTTGCCCTCGGCGTCGAACAGCGGGATGTAATTTTCGATGAAGATGTATTCCGGCGGCTCCACGAATTTCTGTTCTTCACGGCCCTTGTCTACGTTGTGATAACTCGCTGACACCGGAATCCTTTCATCGAACGCCCGGTCAAGGTCTTCGTCGGCATGAATCCGGGTGTTCATCAACGCGGGGTTGGTCGACCAGATCACGGTACGATCCGGCGCATAAACGTTGGCGAGGATCACATCCGGCAAATGTTCGATGTGATCGAGAAATTCGCCCCGGGCACTGGCTCGGGCCGCCGGGTCGACATCGGGAAAGTCGTTGTCCTGACGCGGGTCGAGCAACTCGCCCATGGTGCGGATATTGGGGATCGAGACGTGGCGCACTTCCGCCGACGCGATGGCCTGGATGAACTGCGCGGTCAGCAAGGCATCGCGCTGCACGCTTTCCTCGATCACGAACCGTGTCGACACCGCCCCGAGCGCCACGGCCACGGTGCCGATCACCGCCATGCTGATCAATGAAAACCAGCGCAACAGGTTGAACGGCTGCTTGCGCGAGCTCAGCCGCTGGCTGCCCTCCTCGACCGGTAGCGATTGTGACTGCATGTTCATGGCGGCGACTTCCCGATACGTCCCTATAGGGTTATAGCCCACGGTTGGGTGTTTGCCCGGATGCGGGGGAATCGCCCCCCCCACATCACGATGAGCTCCACAAAATGGAGCGCAATTCAACGACCGGCTGTCTATTTGATGGAATCGAGTGTTTCACCTGTCAGATCTGACAGTTGGCAATGCTTCAGTAATGGCGTCTGATTCAGGTGACTCATTCAAAAGCGTCGCAGACTCAAGGACCTATCGTTCGGATCAAGGAGGAATCACATGGCAACGCCAACAACAGCAAACACTGCCAAAGGCGTGGTCAAGCGGATCACAGACAATGAAACGCCAGGCCTGCCTCCGCGCCTTGTCATCGTCACACCGGATACTGGAGGCCCGGATATCGTCTTTGGAGCGGGTTCGAGAACCTTGCTGGCCATAAATGACCGGGTGAGTTACTCAGAACCGGATGATCTCCAAAAAATACTGTTCGCTCCCGTCAAGAAGATCTAGCCCCCACCACAGTCCCCCAACTCTGGGGGCTGTGGCCCTATCGCGCGCCACCCGGTCCGTCTCTCTTCGCCCCTGCAGCCCTTGCGCCACGGTGCTCTCCAGCCAGTTGGCCGATCGTTGGTATGGAAGTTGTAAAGCCCTCTGCAACTGACCCATCCCACGGGGCAGGTACTTTGCTAGAGGGATTAACTCATGCACCCTTTACTGTCCAAAACCGCGACCGTCCTGGTCGTGAGCGCCTTGGCCCAGGGCATTGCCCAGGCCGCTCTGTTCGCCGTCGATCCGGGTCCCTACACACCGGCCAATGGCGGTTTCGCCAGCTGGTATCAGGACAGCCACGGTCGCACTCTGGATCTGTGCCTGTCCAAAGCGCTCAGCTCCCGCGTACCGAGCACCCCGGGCGCCCCGTCGTACATGTGCTCGCTGCTGCCGGCCCCCGGCGTGTTCGATGACACGCAACCGCTCGTATTCCCCACCAACTTCCCCGATGAAGCGTTCTGGTTCACCGGCGATACCTCCATCGTCGACGCGGCACGCGGCATCGACCTGACTTACGTCAGCGCCGTCGAAGCCGCGTTCGGGGGCGGCGATCCCGCGGAAGGCGACCAGATCAGCTTCGCGCGAATCCGCATCCGGGTCGACGTGCCCACCGCCGGCACCTACGTCATCACCCACCCGTACGGCGTCGATGTGTTCACCGTCGATACACCTGGCCGGCGGGCCATCAACATGACCCGCGACATCGGTATCGGCATCCCGCAAACCTACGACGGCGCGCTCAAGGGTGACATCGGTCCGTTCCTGCGCAGCGTCAACGGGCCGTACACCGAGACCAACCCGTTGACCGGCGCGGCTGAACAGTTCGTTGGCGATCCGAATCTCAACGAGGCGGTAACCGGCAGCCCGTTCAATACCAACTACGTGCGCATCGAAGGCCCGGGCGGCATTGACCTGCGCAGCACGACCTTCGCCGTGTCCGGCAAATTGTCGACAGTGGTTCGGCCAACGCCTCTGATCACCGAGCGCAGCACCTACTCACGCAAGCCCGGCGAAAGCGCACCGGTGGCCCAACAAGACGTGTTCGTCAAAGCGCCGCCAGCGCCGGGCACCGCCGCCATCACCAGCAGCACGCCCGTCGTGAACATGACAGAAGCCGACAGCACCGGCAGCTGGTACGCGCAATCGGCGGTCAACCCGACCTTGCCGACCGTGCTGCAAGTGACCGCCGACAACCACCTGGCAATCGCCACCAGCTCACCGACCACCCTGCCCATGACGCTGACTGACCTGGTGGTGATCCAGCGCGCCGAGTACAGCCTCAGTTCCGGGCAATTGACCGTGGTGGCTTCGACCAGTGACGAAACCTCGCCACCGGTGCTCACCGCCACCTCCGACACCGGCGCCACCATCGGTGCGCTGGGCGGCGACGGCGCGGAGAAAACCCTGGCCACCGGGATCACGCCGATACCACCGGCCAGGGTTCGGGTGACGTCGTCCAACGGCGGCAGCGATACCGAAGAAGTGGTCATCGTGCAATGAACGCTCACATGCCCAGATCCGCATCAGGAGGCATCATGAACAAGTGGCCACGCTTCGCGCTCAACGCGCTCGGGCTGACAATCTCGCTGACCGGCAGTGCGTTCGCGCAACTGGCCGCCGTCGATCCCGGCCCCTACACCTTCGCCACCGGGAAATTCCCGATGTGGTACCAGGACGACAACCTGCTGTCGATGGAACTCTGCCAGTCCCGCGCCGCCAGTTCGCGGGTGCCGGTCAGCACCCCGCCGGCGTACATGTGCACCCTGCTGCCGGAACCGGGCGTGTTCGATGACACCTTGCCCATGGTGTTCCCCGACAACTGGCCGCCGGAAGCCTTCTGGTTCCTGGCGGAAACCAATATCCCCAACAACGGCGCCGGTTTCGGCGTGGATGCCTACGTGGCCGGTATCGAAGCGGCGTTCGCCTCGGGGAATCCGGCCGATGGCGATCAGCAAAGCTTCGCGCGGATCCGCATCCGGGTGAACGTCCCGGTGGCCGGCACCTACACCATCACCCATCCGTACGGTGTTGAAACCGTCAACGTCACCACGCCGGGCCGGCGGGCAATCAACATCACCAAAGACATCGGCATCGGTGCGCCGGGCAACTTCAGTGGCGCGCTCAACGGCGCCATCGGCCCATTCCTGCGCAGCATCAACGGCCCGTACACCGAAGTGAACCCGGACACCGGCGGCATCGAAACCTTCGTCGGCGATCCGAACCTCACCGAAGCGGTGACCGGCAGCCCGTTCAACACCAACTTCCTGCGGATCGATGGCCCGTCGGGTGCCGGCTCGATTCAGACCAACCTGTTCACCGTCGCCGGCAAGGTCCTCGACAACCGGCAGCAAACCCAGGTCGCCGTCGACCGCGCCACCTATCGCCGTACCTCGGCCGGTGTGCGTGCCGAAGTATTCGCCAAGGCCGACAGCAGCTCGACCCTGTGCTTCCGCGAAACGGTAGCGCTGCTGCCCGGCCCGCCGCCGACGCCTTGCGAGACCAGTCTGCTGGGTGACAACAACGGGCTGTTCTTCGGCCAGCGCCTGGGCACCGGCACCCTGCCGTCGGTGGTGGTCGTGACCGCCACCAACCCGGCCGGCACGACCCGGCCGACGGCTGTCTCGGCCAAGCTCACCGACGTGGTGAAAATCCAGACCGCCCGCTACAGCTGGGCCAACCACAGCCTGCTGATCGAAGCCACCTCGACCGATGAAGTCACGGTGCCGGACATGGTTGCCCAAGGCTACGGACGCCTGTCGAAATCCGGCACCCTGCAACGCATCACCGTGGCTGACCTGACTCAGCCCCCAGCCACCGTCACGGTCAAATCCGCCGCCGGCGGCAGCGACACCGAGCCGGTGGTCGTGGTCGGCAGCGCACCGGACACCGGTGAGAACCAGGCACCGCTGTCCGTCGCCGACACCGGCAGCACCAGCTTCGGCGTGCCCATCACCCTCAGCCTGTTGACCAACGACAGTGACCCCGACGGCAATGTGCCGCTGAGCATCACTGCGCTGACTCAACCGGCGGCCGGCCAAGGCACCGTGGTCCTGAACGGCACCACGTCGGTGGTCTACACCCCGCCAGCCGTGGTCAACACTCCGCTGACCACCACCTTCACCTACAAGGCCCAGGACAACAAAGGCCTGGCCTCGGTGAACCCGGCGACCGTGACGATTACCGTCGCGCCCAACCAGCCACCGACCGCCGTCGCCGACAGCGTCGCCACGCTGGGCGTCGCGATCCCGATCAACGTCCTGGCCAACGACACCGATCCGGAAGGCAACACGCCGCTGGGCGTCGCCAGCCTGACCCAACCGGCCGTTGGCCGCGGCACGGTCAGCACTGACGGTACGGTGATCACCTACACCCCACCGGCCACCGTGACCACGGCCTTCACCACGACCTTCACCTACATCGCCCGGGACAGCTTCGGCGCCCAGTCGACGCCGGCGACCGTGACGGTGCAAGTGTCGCCACGGCCTGCCGCGGAGACCTTCACGATCACCACCTCGACCGTGCAGGCCCGTTCCGGAGGACGCTTCAACTGGGACTTCACCGGCACCTCGTCGGTGACCACCGGCAACACCATCACCGTGCAGGTCACCACCCCGAACGGGTTGGTCACGCTCGGCACGACGACGGTACCGGTCACCGGACGCTGGCGGCTGACGCTGAACAACACGCTCGTCGTGCCATCGGCCAACCCGACCGCCACCATCCGTTCGTCCCAGGGCACCGTTCGCACCGTCTCGGTGACCACCCTCTGAGCCCACGCCCCACCCAACCCACACCGCCTGGCGCGGGGTGGGTGGGGCTGACTCAACCACGATTTCAGGTTTGAGCAACACAAAACACAACAGGACAACGCCATGAACACGCCGACCGCCGCCCTGCTTTGCCTGCTCGCCCTGTGCGTCAGTGCGGGCGTGCGCGCCGACGACCTGATGGAAAACGACGACCTGGCGCCCAACAGCGCCGATCTCGGCGAACTGCCGCCCCCCGTGGGCCAGCAAGCGCTGATCGACCAGAACGGCCAGGTCAACCTCGCGCTGCTGTCGCAGAACGGTCAGTCGCTGCTGGGCAGGATCGTGCAGTCGGGCAGCAATCAGGAGGCGTACATCCTGCAACAAGGCAGCGACCTGATGGCCCTGATCACGCAAACCGGCTCCGGCAACGCCGCGTCCATCACGCAAACCGGCAGCCACAACCGCGCGCAGATTTCGCAAAACGGCAACAACAACGACGCCAGCATCGAGCAGGCCGGCACGGGGCTGCAAAGCGCCGTGACCCAGTCGGGCAACGGCATGAGCGTTTCGGTCAAGCAATATCGCTAAGCACTGCAATCATCGGAGAGTTCATCATGTTCAAACTGACACCCCTCACCGCCGCCATCCTGGTCATGATCAGTGCCCAGGCCATGGCCGACGACAGCATTTCCACCCAGAGCCAGCTCGGCACCGCCAACATCGCCGATGTGAAGCAGACCCAGGCCCCGTTCAGCACCGCGACCCAGACCCAAGTGGGCCAGGGCAACAACGCCGCCGCCGTGCAGGACACCGCCACCAGCGTCATCACCCAGGACGCGGTCGGCGACTACAACGCCGGTTACGCCGAACAGCTGTTCGAAGACAACAGCACCATCACCCAACAACAGACCGGCGCCTTCAACACCACCCACGCCAGCCAGTCCCTCGGTTTCGGCGCCGGCAACCAGGCGCTGCAACAACAGCAAGGCACCGGCAACTTCTCGTTCGTCTACCAGGACTCGCAGAACGGCAGCGAAGGCAAGACCTTCCAGTTCGGCGACAGCAACGAAGCCAATATCGAGCAGCTGTACGAAGGCACCGGCAACAGTTCGGTGATCACCCAGTACGGCACCGCCAACTACGGCACCGCCGAACAAGTGCTGCACAACGGCGGCCAGATTGGCATCAACCAGGCCGGCGAAGGCAACTACGCCTACGGCGACCAGCGCAACGGCACCGGCGGCAACATCACCATCAACCAGTTCGGCAACCTCAACGGCACCGAAATCTGGCAAGACTCGCAACTGGCAAGCCAGGCCACCGTCAACCAGTACGGCGACAGCAACGAAACCGTGGTCGACCAGAGCTTCGGCGAAAACAACACCGCCGCCGTCACCCAGGTCGGCAACACCAACGCCATCTATGCCGACCAGTTCGAATCGGTCAACTCGACCCTGGCGCTGTACCAGGTCGGCAACGGCAACGTGCATTTCACCTACCAGAACGGCGACAGCCACACCCTCAACGCCACATCGGTGGGCAACGACAACAAGGTCTACGCCAGCAACTGGAAAGGCCCGCAGTCAGGCGGCCAGTTCGGCAGCAGCCAGCGCGCCACCGTCACCCAGGCCGGCAACGGCAACATTGCCAGCTTCACCCAGGACGGCATCGGCCAGATCATGACCACCCACCAGACCGGCACCGGCAACAAGACGACGGTCAGCCAGGCCGATTCCTACAACGAGCTGTACTTCGATCAGAACGGCAGCGACAACATCCTCATCGCCGACCAGCGCGGCACCACCAACCTGGTTCAAGGCTCATCGAACGGCTCGGGCAACAGCGCCGAGTTCGACCAGTCCGGCACCGGCAACCAGGCGTATACCGCGCAGCTGTACGGCAGCGACAACATGATCACCGTGAAACAGACTGACACCATGAACGTGGCGTACGTGACCCAGGGCGGGACGGGAAACTTCGCCAATGTGGACCAGAGCGGGATGACACAGACCGCGACCATTCAGCAGTTCGGGTCGGCTAACCAGGCGACGGTGTTGCAGCAGTAAGGGTTGGGTGTTGGAAAACCGCGATCTTGAGGTCGCGGTTTTTTTTGCGCTGACGCTTGAGTGGCGTCCTACGGAAAACGGAACGTTTTCAGAAATTCAGGGAGTTTTCTGACGAATTCTGGCGGTTGGCCGTCGGAAGTGCAGGCTCTAGGATTTGCCGGGACAACTTGATCCCCATGGAGCTTGGCCTACATGCAATTCATCCAGACAGCGACGACAGCGATACCGTTCGACCCACTGTGCCCGGTTGTTTCGGATCTTGATCCCGAGGAGCAGGCTGCGAGTTACGACCGTTGGTTTCGGGCCGAAGTACAGGCTTCTCTCGATGATCCGCGTCCGAACATCCCGCATGACCAGGTGATGGCCGAGATACATGCCTTGATGGAATCAATGCGCAAAAGGGCTGATGCTAATTGAGATGAAATATACGACTTATAGCGGCTCGAGCCTTCTTGCCGTCTGCCTCGTAAAGCCCATGCAACAAAGCCTGATCGGTTAACCGATGGAGACGGAAATGATTGTAGAAGGCTTGTCCCAATCGCTGATTATCAAAGGAACCCATTTCCCACAGGCCCAAGAATTCTGCATAGGTAGCGCTGTCGATTTCCAGTGGTGGTGAACGGTCCATGCGCTCCTCAAAAATGGTTAGTCGCCAGGAAGCAGTAGAGTAGCCAAAATCAGCATTGCGCTTTTCTACTTTTCACCTTGCCAACGCAAAGCACTCACCCCGCCTCATGCTTTCTTCGTTTGTCCTCCATCAGGGCCGACATTTCAGCCATCACCTGCTCATTCGGAATGCTGGGTCGTGGGTCATCGATTGAAGCCTGTACTTTGGCAATCAACCAGCGGTCGTAGCTGGCGGCCTGCTCTTCGCTTTCGAAGGCTGAAACGATTGGGGAGATCCGGGGATCCATGGTGGCTCCAGTTTGTATGTGAAAAACGCGACCCATTGCTGGGTCGCGTTTTTTATTGGGGACTTGCTGGATCAGCCCTTCAGCTCGACGTGATCCAAGGCCTGATTTACGGCCAGTTCACCCAGCATGAGGATCTGGGCGATGCCCAGGGCGGTTTTGCGGTGGGCGGGGTCGAGGGTGGCGGCGAAGTTGTTGAGCATTTCGCTGGCCGAGCCCAGGGATTCGCTGGCGTTGGCGAGCAGGGATTCGGTGTTGTAAGCCGGGTTGGCGAGGTACATCGGGGCGGGTTCGTTGACGCTGCCCATGATGTGGGCGCCGGGGCAGAGGTAATGGTCCAGGGCGCGCTCGGCGGCTTCGTGGAGTTTTCTGGAGTGGGTGGAGGTGTATGGGGAAGTTGGGTCGCTTTCGGAATGGGCTTGGTTTTCGGGTGGGTTGGGTGTTGGTTTCTTCATGATCATTTCGTTCTCATTGATAGTTGCAGCTGGCCCAATCGACTTCCAGGAAGAATGGGTGGCAGCCGTACGCAGGCTGGAAATCCGGGGAGAACGCGACCCGGCAGACATAAATGTCTCCCGCGTACAGCCGCCATAACAGCGGGCACACAATGAAGGTGCGCAGCATACGTTATGAACAGCGTTTTCGCCTTCTCACATTCCCGGGTTTCCAGGCCCGGCCGCTGAATTGGCAGCGACCGAAACAGGCTAGAGCCCGCGCTTCCGACGGACAACCTGAAAACCTTGTGGGAAGGATCGCCGAAACAGACACAACTTTTAAACATTCGAGAATGGAACGCGGAGCGTCCCGGGCTGCATTCCCACGCGGAGCGTGGGAACGATCAAAGCAAAAGCAGTCCGCTTTTCGCTTTTCGCTTTTCGCTTTTCGCTTTTCGCTTTTCGCTTTTCGCTTTTCGCTTTTCGCTTTTCGCTTTT
>NZ_JBJXHJ010000074.1:0-739 GCF_046487845.1 Pseudomonas sp. PHC1 | reverse complement strand
CGCCACTTTCACTGGTGGTGATCAGGCTAAGGTAAAATTTGTGAGTTCTCTTAGTTGAGAAATTCGAATTTTCGGCGAATGTCGTCTTCACAGTATAACCAGATTGCTTGGGGTTATATGGTCAAGTGAAGAAGCGCATACGGTGGATGCCTTGGCAGTCAGAGGCGATGAAAGACGTGGTAGCCTGCGAAAAGCTTCGGGGAGTCGGCAAACAGACTTTGATCCGGAGATGTCTGAATGGGGGAACCCAGCCATCACAAGATGGTTATCTTGTACTGAATACATAGGTGCAAGAGGCGAACCAGGGGAACTGAAACATCTAAGTACCCTGAGGAAAAGAAATCAACCGAGATTCCCTTAGTAGTGGCGAGCGAACGGGGACTAGCCCTTAAGTGGCTTTGAGATTAGCGGAACGCTCTGGAAAGTGCGGCCATAGTGGGTGATAGCCCTGTACGCGAAAGTCTCTTAGTCATGAAATCGAGTAGGACGGAGCACGAGAAACTTTGTCTGAATATGGGGGGACCATCCTCCAAGGCTAAATACTACTGACTGACCGATAGTGAACTAGTACCGTGAGGGAAAGGCGAAAAGAACCCCGGAGAGGGGAGTGAAATAGATCCTGAAACCGTATGCGTACAAGCAGTGGGAGCCCACTTTGTTGGGTGACTGCGTACCTTTTGTATAATGGGTCAGCGACTTATTTTCAGTGGCGAGCTTAACCGAATAGGGGAGGCGTAGC
>NZ_JBJXHJ010000031.1:0-48707 GCF_046487845.1 Pseudomonas sp. PHC1 | reverse complement strand
ACTACGCCTTTTAGCCGTTTCCATTACGTCCTCCTGAAAATAGATCAGAAGGTGTAAACCTTATTCAGGACGGGACACTCTTCACAAAAAAAGGAGGCGGTTGCCTCCTTTTTTACTGCAAAGCCTGATCAGAACGCCACGCTGATACCCGCGCTCACATTGTAATCCTGCTTGACAGTCTTGCTTTGGCTTGAACCTGCCTCGGCAAACAACTGCACTCCTTTTGGCAGAGCCCAGTTGACCCCTCCTGCCAGCTCAACGCTGGTAGCAGAAGTATCGTTGTTGAAACGGCTTTCGTTGATCCCGACTTCATTGGACTTGATGAACTCATGCCCCATTGCGACCCGGACTCTAGGTTGCAGTTTCTGTCCATTCCCCAAATCCATTTCGCTTCCCACATACAGGCCGCCCTTGGCCACAAGTGATCGGGTCAACTGGCTATCGACCTCAAGACCATTGTCCAGCGAATAATGTTTACCTGAGACAACTGCCGCGTTGAGTTGAGCAAAGGGAGCCCAGAACCAACGATCGTTCAGTGCATACTGCTTGCCTACTTCAAGCGAACCACTCAAACCATAGCTGTCATAGTCCCCCGTGGTGCGAACACCATCACTCATGGTGACCTTCAGATGATTATCAAAGCGGTTGATCTTCGTGACCGCATCAATATAGAAGCCGGTTTGCGAGTCGAGTTTCGTTGCATAAACGCCTACCGAGTAACTGTCGACAGTACCGGAACTCCCATACCTCAAATCAAGGCTAGTCTTGCTGTAGCCAAGCATCGCGCCGAACAGCCAATCACTGTCCATCGGCTTCGTATCTGCTCCGAATACAACGCCCTGCTGAGTCTGGCTGTAACCACCACCATAGCCATCCTGGACGCTATAGCGATTACCGTAGGTACGTGTCCAAACTCCGCCACTGCCTGAGTTGAGGCGCCGATCACCCATTCGGGTATTAAGCAGTGTGCGTTCAGCATCGATAATTGTGGAAGCCGTATTGGTAATGGCCAATGCGGATTGAGTACTGGTGCTGACCTGAGTGTCAGGCCGCAAGAACCAGCCGTTGCCCTCATCAAACAACTTGTAAGTGAACGCGCCGACATCCACGGCCCCGTTGACCAAAACAAAACTCGCGTCACCGCTGCCGACCCTGACCAGTTGGATAGGTTCGGTGGTCAACGGCTTGCTGCCGGTCGCACTCACGTTGATTCGATAGTCGCCCGTAGCGTTACCAGTCACGTTCAGAAAGTCAGTCTGGCGACCGCCGAAGTCCGTGGCCATCTTGAGAGTGCCATTGCCGGACAAATTACCGACATCCAGTTGGTAAAATCCCGCACCCTCACCAAAATCGAGTGTTGCGTTATTCATGGCCAACCGACCAACCTGGTTATTGCCAGTCAAGACCCAGGTCGAGTCGTTCAGTGCGAAACTCGATACATTTTCAACGTCACCGGTAAATGTCGAGCCATTATCAAGCGTTATATTGGAACCCTTGATTGCATCGCCTCGAAAAATTCCGGTAAAGCTACTTTGATTGTCCAGATTCAGTCTGGAAACATTCTGCAGATTACCTTTCAAAGAAGCGTTAGAGTCCAGACTGACCGTTGCTGTGCTGCCAGACGCCACCACAACATTTCCGCTAAGGTTACTGTTGACAACATTGAAATCGACGGACGTCCCACCTGCCACTTCCAGTATCGAGCCATTGCCGCCAATCAACGTCGAGCCATTCAATACGCTGATTTCGAGTGGTCCCAACGGATTACTGCCGATATCTGCAATGATCGCCGCTCCGCTTTTACCCTCGACACTGGAGTTGTCGAGAACCAGCCTGCTCAACTGTTCATCAGTGCCATCTCTCTGATAGGCAACACCATTGAGACCACCAATGATCTTTGAGCCAGCGCTCAGATTCGCAGAGCCACCGGCCAGTGTGAGGCCAAAACTCGATGCGCCCGTACCTTCCAGAGTGCTGTTCGTCAAGTTCAAAACGCTGTACGAAGTCACGAAAGCCCCACCGGTGGTGCCGCTAGCGGTGCTGTCGCGCATATCTACGATTGAGCCGGTTTGGGTATCGACATCCCGCACGGCTTGTAAGCCGATTAGCCTCCCGGAAATCGTCGATCCCGAAATAACCGCAGAGCTATTCGCCAGTGACAACGTCACGAAGCCCCCGACACCGGTGACCGTGACGTTATCGAGGTTGACCGATCCACCATCGACGGCATCAATTTGCTGGGTCTGGCCTCCGTTGGCATTCAGCGTCCCGCCCTGCATCGTGATTTCCAATGTGCTGGCACCATTGCTGGTCAAGATCGATCCGTTCGCCAGATGCCAGCTTTCCACCGCCGACGAAGGCAAGATCGTTTCCAGTTCTCCGGGATTCAATGCGCGAGCTTGTGCGTGAGGCAGGGACAACAGAAATAAAGCGAGATACGGAAATCCTCGAAGGATTTTATGCTGTACGAAGGGATCGTTTCTCGAACACATGGGGAACTACCATTATTAACTTCAAAAAGAAGGTTCGGCGCACCACATCAGAATCGCCTTACCAAGGGTCGGTAAGGTTACTGACCCTCAGCGAGGCTCTGATGTAGGAGAAGTCCTCTTGATAACTCAGAAATCTCCTTAAAACGTGAGTGAACTAATCTGTGCAACGCCCGGCATCAAAACGGATTTTTCTATGAGATGACGAGCGTCAGCAGGCAGAGTCTTAAGCCTCCTCGCAGTATTCCCCACGTGGATTCACCAGACTGATCTTGCTTGTAAATTCTGCCGAATTGTAATCAGTGCTGTTGATTTCCAACGAGTACCAGATTTTCCAATAGCCCAGGTAGTCGCCCGGTATAACAGGGGATGGGGGCGGTACCGGAATATTTCTGATAACGGGATCATAAGGCTCAATGATCATATCGAAGCCGTTAGCGCCCTCCGGATCCGCTATAGTATGTGGCGCTGACTTAAACGTGGTTTCCGGCGACTGCTGAGTCATCTCTGGATCCCGGTAACCCTGAGCATGAAGAGTGACCTTCCTGCCGACCTTCAGATGAGTTGGATTACCTGGAATATGAACTTTTAAACGGAAATCCGATTCCTTGAGATCGTCGCAAAGAATGATATCCTCATCCTCGTATTCTCTCTCGACCACCGGCTTGACCAAATCGACAATGATCGCGTTATTGGTAACTTGAGTGATGGGGGAGGGATTTTCGTTAACACCACCTATATCAGACCAGAACCATTGAAGCGGTTTATTCGCGCCAAAACCTCCATCATCAATCGTTTTCCAAGGCAAATTCATCGTGATGGAAGTGTCTCCATCTTTCAAAAACTCCGGACCAAATCGTACACCGGCGTACTCTCCAAAGATTTGCTGGCCCGTTTTAACTGGCTTATCCGGATCATTCGGGAGCGTGATAGTAACCGTCTGATCCTTATTGTAATCTACAGGTTCAAGAATATCAGGGACCGCAGTACTGGTAATATGAGCCGCGCTCAATTGTGCATTGGGAGGAACTGGATCAGTAGGGTTGATCGGTCCTGGATAGTAGATATTTTCAAAAATGTCATCAAGAAACGAAGTACTCACCGTTCCCGCGCCGCGCAATAACGTGGCATCTACCGTGACGGGAACATTACCGTCGGTATCAGCTCCGCCTTCATAATATGACTCTTCAATAACGGAGTATGGAACAACCCGAACATGTGGATCATCCGGACCAAACGGTTCCGTGCCTAAATCCTTTCCATTCCATGCCAGCTTTACATCATCATCATCCAGCACATTCTCAACTCTTTTCAGCTGAATAGTGACGCCGACCCCGCAATCTTTTAGATCAATTAACTTATCCGTATTTGCGAGTGGAACAACAGGTTTATCAATGACTGGCAGTGGCTTGAAAATAACTTTCAACCCTACGGCGAAGGATAATGCACTGCGATTTCCCGACTCACCCGCCTTAGCTGCACCGTCGTCCAGAATATAGTATGCATAAACGGCTCTTGGACTCAGTTGCATGACCTTTTCAATTGCGATGGTAATACTCCCAACACCTGCCGTGTCGCTGAAGGTGCCGTCAAAAAGAGGTGGCTCGTTGTTGACAGCAGTGTACCTTTCGCTGATATAAAACAGGATTTTGTCGGCCGCAATCCGATTTTGATAGTTAACAGGAAACGTAACCACCATGCCTGTTTTATTGCGTTCAATAAAATCCTCATCGATGACTCCACCGGGAGACAATGTGGGCAGTACAGGTACCGGAGGACGCGATTTCGAACCACCCGGAACAGCTTGGTAAGGGGCTCGACGGTCGACAATGAATGGGGTAGGGGTCGAATTCCAAGGATTACCAAATGGGGGTCTCACGCGATAGCGGACCCACCACTCGGTAGGTGTAGCCGGTGGATTGTCCTCAACAAGATTATCGGTTGGGATTTGGACAACATACTTAGGCGGCCGATCTGCGATAGGCCCGGCAGGGAAGCTAAGCTGGACTGTCCAGTTATTGGTATTGGCGCGAGTCGTTTGGACCTCAACCACGTCACCTTCCATCTGAAGTTCCCATAGTAACAACTCCACGGAAATCTTTTCGCCAGGTAAAAGTTTTGATGCAACTATCCGTTTATCGGTATCACTCACTTTATCAAGCACGGTCGGTGGCAAACCGGCCAAGGGTCCAATCGAGCGGGTTTCAAAGGCTAACCGATCAATTTCACCAAGCTGCTGTTTAGCGTTCATTTATCATGCTCCATGTTGATTTTCGACCAATACGACAAGCAAGGATAAAACTCACAAAACCCAATTCAACTCTGCCACCATCAAAGGCAATAGCTTCAGCTTATCAATGGCAGTAGCTGGTCAGGATTCTTATAATACTTTTTCTATGGTGGGTCGCAGGGATCTAGTTGGCCGGCAGGTCTACGATGAATTTTCACGACGCCAACCCATGACTGCCCGACATAAGCTCCTGCTCGTTTTATTTTATAAACCACAGAGCCAGCACAATTATCGATCAAGGGTTTGACATGGGGATCAAATGGAATCAACGGCAACTCAAACCCGCTTCTATTATTTGCATCAACTTCGGACAATGTATAACTGAATTGCCCAAATGTACTTTCAACAAAATATCTATCATCATTCGTTGGCACCGAAAACCCTTTCCATACCCACTCACAAATATCGTCTTTTTTGAAGCCTTGAAAAGGCACCACAACAAAAACCCCGATCCATATAGGCCGATTAGAACTGCAATGCAACTGCCCCCAAATATCTGCATCTGGAAAAATTGGACGCAATAATTTTGGCAACGGAATGATGCTGCGATCGATCGTCAGCTTTTTTTCTTGCGAATCAACTCTATTCCCAGGCAGTGGCTTAACTGCCCTGACAGAGTAATAGAGTTTTGCAGTACCATTCTTTGCAAAAAGATCTGCGTCCAGTGCTATCGGCAACTCAAGCTCAGTAATCGGCCCATCAAGGTTTTTTTGATAAATCGTCTTCTTGTCTCCATCGAGATCCCAATAAACTAAAAGTTCATCTGTTTTGTTTGGCTGGTCAGCATAGTTTGGCCAACGCTTGACTCGCGCCGTGCCGCCATTGATCAAGACATCTGCCGGTACGTTCCCGTCCGGGTCACTTTCGGGAATGCCGTCGACCGTTGGCGGGTCGGCAAGCAGGACGCCGGATGATCTTTCTCCGTTATTCAGCGACATAGCGGATTCCCGTTTGATACGAATTCGTTCAAGGGCTAATTTGTTGTCTATTTGAATTAAAGGCTCACCGGTAATGTTTGCCTACTGTCAGATCTGACAGGTCTTGCTACCGTCCGTCGCTTTTACCCGCTTCCTGAAAGTAAAATTGGCACTTGACGCAGGCCAATGCGTGGTGTTTTCTGAAACCGGTTTCAAAGCATAATTCCAAAAATAGGTCTGATCGTGAACGACTTCTCCGCCGCCCAGCGCAGCCGCGTCACCATGCTCGACGTCGCCGAACACGCCGGCGTCTCCAAGGCCAGCGTCTCGCGCTTCATCGGCGACGACCGCGCCTTGCTCTCCGACGCCATTGCCCAACGCATCGAGCAGGCGATTGCCGAACTCGGTTATCGTCCGAACCAGATGGCCCGAGGTTTGAAACGCGGCCGCACCCGCCTGATCGGCATGCTGGTGGCCGATATCCGCAACCCTTATTCGATCGCCGTGATGCACGGGGTGGAAACCGCCTGCCGCCGGCACGGCTACAGCCTCGTGGTGTGCAACACCGACCGCGATGACGAGCAGGAACGCCAGCACCTGGCGCTGTTGCGCTCGTACAACATCGAAGGGTTGATCGTGAACACCCTCGGTCATCACCGGGATGAGCTGGATGAGTTGAAACGGGAAATGCCGCTGGTGCTGGTGGATCGCAAGGTCGAGGGGCTCGACAGCGACATGGTCGGACTGAACAACCCGCAAGCCATCGAAATGGCACTCACGCATCTTGAGCAGCGCGGCTATCGCCATGTGCTGCTGGTGACCGAACCTCATGACGGCACCAGTTCGCGGATCGAGCGGGTCAGCAGTTTTCAGCAACAGATTGCCCAGCGCCAAGGCATAAATGGCTCGGTGCTGGAAACCGGCTCGAGCCTTGCGAACGACCTTCAAGCCTTTTTGAACACACCTGCTTCGGGACCTAAAGTCCTGTTCTGCGCCAACGGCGTGGCGGCGCTCGCCTGCACCCTGGCTTTGCGCGAGATTGGCTGCCGGTTGTTTGAGGATGTCGGGCTGATCGCGCTGGATGATCTGGATTGGTATCCGTTGGTGGGCAGCGGGATCACCGCCCTCGCCCAGCCGACACAAGAGATGGGTGCGCGGGCGTTTGAGTGTTTGCTCAAGCGGTTGCGTGGGGATGATGAAGCGGCACGGACACTGGATTTTGCGCCAGTACTGGTCGAGCGCGGCTCAACCCGTGGTTTATGTAGCGATTGATGTGGCCCCATCGCTGGCTTGCCAGCGATGGGGCCGAAAGAGCACTGCACAACCTGCTGATTTTTTTTGAACGAAAATGAAACCGGTTTCAGAGGTAGATAACAATGAATAAACCTGCCGTTTCCAGCGATTTCCCCAACCAAGGCTCGACCCATGTGTCATGCACGGATCAGGACTCTTTTGCCCTAATGAATAAACCCGCCGTTGCCATCAGCCTTTCCAGCTACGGCGCCGACCTCGTTCGCCGTCGTGGTCAGGCTTCTTTCATCGAAGTGCTGGCCGCTTCGGGCGCCAACCGCATCGAATGGCGCGAAGAGCTGCTGACCAACGAAGTCGCCGAACAACTCGCCGCTGCCACGCAAGCCGAAGGCCTGCAGAGCATCTATTCCTCGCCCACCGAACTGTGGCTCGCCGGTCAATCGCGGCCCAATCCCGAACTCATCACCGCGCTGCAAAACGCCGAAGCATTTGGCTCGAAGTGGCTGAAGGTTTCCCTCGGTTTTTTCACCAACAACAACGATCTGCAGAGATTGGCGCAAATCCTTGCGCAAAGCCCTGCGCAACTGCTGGTAGAGAATGACCAGACCCTGCACGGCGGGCGGATCGAGCCTTTCCAGCGTTTCTTCGCCGCCGTCGAGCAGCACAACCTGCCGATCAAGATGACCTTCGACATCGGCAACTGGCAGTGGCAAGACCAGTCCGCCACCAGCGCCGCTCGGCTGTTGGGCCGTCACGTCGGCTACGTGCATTGCAAAGCCGTGGCCCGCCGTACCGACGGCAAACTGGTGGCCGTGCCGCCCGCCGCCACTGACCTGCATCTGTGGGAACAGCTGCTGCGGCACATGGCCCAAGGGGTCATGCGCGCCGCCGAATACCCGCTGCAGGGCGATGACCTGGTGCAACTCACCACCGAACACGTCGCCGCCCTCGCCCAGCTCGGCCAGTCCCGCCTGGAGCCTGCCCATGTCTGAGATCGATATCCTGTCGTTCGGCGAAACCATGGCCATGTTTGTTGCCGAACAGAGCGGTGATCTGGCCTGCGTCGAGCAATTTCACAAACGGATTGCCGGGGCCGACAGCAACGTCGCCATCGGCTTGTCGCGGCTGGGCTTCAAGGTCGCGTGGCTGAGCCGGGTCGGTGCCGACTCGCTGGGACGATTTGTTGTCGAAACCCTGGCCCGCGAGGGGCTCGATTGCAGTCACGTTGAAGTCGACAACGCGCACCCGACCGGTTTCCAGCTCAAATCCCGCAACGATGACGGCAGCGATCCGACGGTCGAGTATTTCCGCCGTGGCTCGGCAGCCAGTCATCTGTCGCCGCTGTCGATTACCCCGATGCTGTTGAGTGCCCGGCACCTGCACGCCACCGGTATTCCTCCGGCGCTGTCCACGTCGGCGCGGGAAATGTCCCATGAACTGATGACCCGCATGCGCAACGCCGGGCGCAGCGTGTCGTTCGACCCCAACCTGCGCCCGAGCCTGTGGGCCAGCGAACGGGAGATGATCAGCGAGATCAACCGCCTCGCCGCCCTCGCCCACTGGGTGCTACCGGGGTTGAGCGAAGGTCGCTTGCTGACAGGGTTTGAAGATCCGGCGGATATCGCGGCGTTTTATCTCGATCAGGGTGCCGAAGCCGTGGCGATCAAGCTCGGGCCGCAAGGTGCGTATTACCGCACCCATCTGGATCAGGGATTTGTCGCCGGGGTGCCGGTCCAGACCGTGGTCGATACGGTGGGTGCCGGCGATGGTTTTGCGGTCGGGATGATCAGCGCCCTGCTGGAACACCAGAGTTTTGCCGAGGCCGTCAGACGCGCCAACTGGATTGGCAGTCGCGCGGTGCAGAGCCGCGGCGACATGGAGGGTTTGCCGACCCGATCCGAACTCATGACTGATCATTCCCATGCTCCTGCGTGGGAATGCAGCCCGTGACGCTCTGCGTCATATGCAACGCGGAGCGTCCCCGGAGGCGCTCCCACGCAGAGCGTGGGTACGAGCAACAACCGATTCATTGAACCTGCTGCGACAAAAACAACAAGCTCAGGAGCAAGACCATGAAAACCGCAACCCTCGCCAGCCGCCGCTGGTGGTACATCATGCCGATCGTGTTCATCACCTATAGCCTGGCGTATCTGGACCGCGCCAACTACGGGTTCGCCGCTGCTTCCGGGATGGCCGCCGACCTGATGATCACGCCGGGCCTGTCCTCGCTGCTCGGCGCACTGTTCTTCCTCGGTTACTTTTTCTTCCAGGTGCCCGGGGCGATCTACGCGCAAAAACACAGCGTGAAGAAGCTGATCTTCGTCAGCCTGATTCTCTGGGGCGGGCTCGCGACGCTGACCGGCGTGGTTTCCAACGCCTATTGGCTGATCGTCATTCGCTTCATGCTCGGTGTGGTCGAAGCGGCGGTGATGCCGGCGATGCTGGTCTATCTCTGCCACTGGTTCACCCGCGCCGAACGCTCGCGGGCCAACACCTTCCTGATCCTCGGCAACCCGGTGACCATGCTCTGGATGTCGGTGGTCTCGGGGTACTTGGTGGAGCACTTCAGCTGGCGCTGGATGTTCATCATCGAAGGCTTGCCGGCAGTGTTCTGGGCGTTTATCTGGTGGAGGCTGGCCGATGATCGTCCGGCTCAGGCCACGTGGCTCAACGATCAGGAAAAGCACGATCTGCAAAGCGCTCTTGCCGCCGAACAGGTCGGGATCAAAGCGGTAAAGAACTACGCCGAAGCCTTCCGTTCGCCGAAGGTGATCATCCTGGCGTTGCAGTTTTTCTGCTGGAGCATCGGCGTCTACGGCTTCGTGTTGTGGCTGCCGTCGATCCTCAAGGCCGGCGCGCAGATGGACATGATCGAGGCCGGCTGGCTCTCGGCCCTGCCTTATCTGGCGGCGGTGATCGGCATGCTGCTGGTGTCGTGGGGCTCGGACAAACTGCAAAAGCGCAAACGCTTCGTCTGGCCGCCACTGCTGATTGCGTCGTTGGCGTTCTACGGTTCCTACGCATTGGGCGCGGAACATTTCTGGTGGTCGTACACGCTGCTGGTGATTGCCGGCGCCTGCATGTACGCGCCTTATGGGCCGTTCTTTGCCATCGTCCCGGAGATCCTGCCGGCCAACGTTGCCGGCGGCGCCATGGCGCTGATCAACAGCATGGGCGCCCTCGGTTCGTTCGGCGGCTCGTATCTGGTCGGCTACCTGAACAGCTCCACCGGGTCGCCCGGCGCGTCTTACCTGCTGATGAGCGGCGCGCTGATGCTCTCGGTGGTGCTGACGATTTTTCTCAAGCCCGGCGCGAGCGACCGGGTGACGGCCAAGCGTGTCGCTCCGCGTCCGCAGCCGGCCCACTCCTGAATTGATAGAGAGATGACTGCGATGAAAAAGCAGGTTGTGTTGTACAAAAAACTGTCGTCGGCGCTGATGGCGCGCCTTGAGGAACAGGTCGATGTGACGCTGATCGACAGCCTTGATGCCGATGGCTTGATGAAACTGCGTGACGCCCTCCCCGGCGCTCACGGGTTGCTCGGCGCGAGCCTGAAACTGGACGCGGCGCTGCTCGATCTGGCGCCCAAGCTCGAAGCGATTTCCAGCGTCTCGGTGGGCGTCGACAACTACGACATCGACTACCTGACCCGGCGCAAAATCCTGCTGACCAACACCCCGGACGTGCTGACCGAAACCACCGCCGACACCGGTTTCGCGCTGATCCTCGCCACCGCCCGGCGCGTGGTGGAACTGGCGAACATGGTGCGCGGCGGTCACTGGCACCGCAGCATCGGCCCGGCGCATTTCGGCACCGATGTGCACGGTAAGACCCTGGGCATCATCGGCATGGGGCGCATTGGCGAGGCATTGGCGCAGCGCGGGCATTTCGGGTTCGGGATGCCGGTGATCTATCACAGCCAATCGCGCAAACCGGCGGTCGAGGCGCGCTTCGATGCGCAGTACCGCAGCCTGGAGGACCTGCTGCAGCAGGCGGATTTCATCTGCCTGACTTTGCCGCTGACGGCGCAGACTGAAGGTTTGATTGGCGCCGAACAATTTGCGTTGATGCGGCCGGACAGCATCTTCATCAACATTTCACGGGGCAAGGTGGTGGATGAGGCGGCGATGATCGACACCTTGCGCCATAACCGGATTCGCGCGGCGGGGCTGGATGTGTTCGAACGTGAGCCGCTGAATCATGATTCGCCGTTGTTGCAGCTCAATAATGTGGTGGCAACGCCGCACATGGGGTCGGCGACCCACGAAACGCGCGAAGCCATGGCGCGGTGCGCGGTGGAGAACCTGTTGGCGGCCTTGGCCGGTGAAAAACCCGCCAACCTGGTGAATCCCTTCCCTTGATTGATCGCTCCCATGCTCCGCGTGGGAACGATCAGGCGTAAACAGTCAGGCGCTGCGCACTTGTAGAAGCTGCGCAGCGCACAGGGCAATCCTTGAACAGGCATCCGCCAGCTTCACCCGATCCACCACCAACCCGATGCGAATATGCCCCGCTGCACTGGGCCCAAACGCTTCCCCTGCCAGCACCGAAACCCCATAGCCCTCCAACAGCCGCTCGGCAAAGTCCTGCGCCCCGATCCCGGTCTGGCGCACATCGACCATCACGAACATCCCGCCATCCGGTCTGATCGGGTACAACCCTGGACAGCCGCACAACCGCTCGCACACCAGATCCCGGCGCAAGCGGTATTCCTCGCGCATCTGCGTCACTTCCGGCAGGTCTTTCTCCAGCGCGATCTGCGCCGCTTTCTGCACGAAATCCGGCAGACCGAACAGCATGCTCAACGACAGATTCACCAGATGCTCGGCCAAGGGTTTCGGCCCGATCATCCAGCCGATCCGCCACCCGGTCATCGCATGGGATTTGGACAGGCTGTTGATCGTCGCGGTGCGCTCGGCCATGCCCGGCAGGCTCGCCGGGCTGATGTGCTCGCCTTCGTACAACAATTCGCTGTAGACCTCGTCGCTGATCAACCACAGGTCATGCCGAATGCACAGCGCCGCCAGCGCCTGCCAGATCAGCAGTGACAGGCTCGCACCGGAAGGATTGTTGGGACTGTTGAGCAACATGACCCGAGTCTTCTGAGTAATCCGCGCCGCGACATCCGCCGGATCGACGCGAAAACCGTTTTCCGGACGCACCGGCACGGGCACCACGGTTGCGCCGCAGGCACCGAACACACCTTCATAAGTCACGTACATCGGTTCGGCGACGATCACTTCATCGCCCGGATCCAGCAGACACTGCGCCACCGAATACACCGCGCATTGCGCGCCGGGCAGCACGATCACATGTCCGGCATCGACGTCCTGACCGCTGCACCGCCGATGGCGCTCGGCGATCAGCCTGCGCAGCTCCAGCCGGCCGCGCACGTCGGAATAATGCGTATCGCCTGCCAGCAGGCTGTCGATGGCGCCGTGGATGATCGGCAGCGGCGTATCGAAATCCGGATCACCCACCGACAGCAGCAACACATCAATCCCTTCGGCGCGCAGCTCCAGCGCTCGGTCGTGAATTCGCCAGGCCGCTGCTCCCTCCCCGGCGATTCGTTGGGTCAAGGCTGAATAGCGCATGTACGTCTCCTGATTGCGCGGTCTCCAGCCTTCACCCTAGGTCAAATCACGAAGCGCGCCACCATCGCATTCAAATCCACCGCCAGGCGCGACAGTTCGTGGGTCGCGGCGCTGGTCTGGTTGGCACCGGCGGCCGATTGCGTGGCCAGGTCGCGGATGTTGACCAGGTTGCGGTCGACCTCGCGGGACACCTGCGCCTGTTCTTCCGAGGCGCTGGCGATCACCAGGTTGCGCTCGTTGATCTGGTGAATCGATTGGGTGATCTGCTCCAGTGCAACGCCAGCGGCGCGGGCCATTTCCAGGGTGGTCTGGGTGCGCTGGTTGCTTTGCTGCATCGACGAAACCGCTTCGCCGGTGCCGTTCTGGATACCGGCGACCATTTTTTCGATTTCCTGGGTCGATTGCGCGGTGCGATGGGCCAGGGCGCGAACCTCGTCCGCGACCACGGCGAAGCCACGCCCGGCTTCACCGGCACGCGCCGCTTCGATGGCAGCGTTGAGCGCCAGCAGGTTGGTCTGTTCGGCGATGGCGCGGATCACGTCCAGCACCTTGCCGATGTCGCGCCCCTGTTCGGCCAGGCCTTCGATCATCTGTGCGGTGTTCTGCACGTCGTGGGTCATGGTCTGGATCGCGTCGACGGTTTTCACCACCTGATCGCGACCTTCGCGGGCGGCGTGGGTCGACTGGTTCGAGGCTTCGGAGGTCGACACCGCGTTGCGCGCCACCTCTTCCACCGCGGCGGTCATTTCGTTGACGGCGGTGGCCGCCTGTTCGATTTCGTCGTTCTGCTGTTGCAGGCCACGGGACGCTTCTTCGGTCACGGCGCTCAGCTCTTCGGCGGCGGCGCCCAGTTGGGTGGCGGAGCCGGCGATCTGCTCGATGGTCTTGCGCAGGTTGGTCTGCATGGCGGCCAGGGCTTCAAGCAGGCGCGCCGGTTCGTCCCTGCCGTCGATTTCGATGACGTTGGTCAGGTTGCCGCCGGCGATGGTTTGCGCGGCCGCCACGGCACGGTTCAGCGGCGTGACGATGCTGCGGGTCAGCAGCCAGGCCAGCAGCACCGTGGCCAGCGCCGCGATGACCGCCACAATGACGATGCCGGTAATTGCGCTGTCGTAGTGCTCACCGGCTTGGGTGGAAGCGGTCTTCGCATCGGCGGCGTTGATTGCAATCAGCTTGTTGAGCTGTTCGCCCATCTTGTCGGTGCCATCCTTGATCTTCGTGTTGATCAGGGCGCGCATCTCGTCGAGCTTGTCCTGACGCGACAAATCCATCATCTGGTTCTGCGCCTGCACATAGTTGTCGAGGGTCGTCGAGAACTCCTGATACAGCGCGCGTTCTTCTGGCCCCGCCGGCAATACCGCGTAACTGGCCTGAGCGGCGCGTACCTTGTCCACCAGCACGCCGATACGGGTCTGCGCTTCCTGCAACCCCGCCGGTTCGCGATTGACCAGAATGCGGAACGAGAGGATCCGCAGACGCAAAACGTTTTCCGTGACCACGGCGAGTTGGGTGACGCTCGGCAACTGCGTCGATTCCATCTCCAGCGACGCCTGACGGATGATCGACATGCGGTTGACGGCGAACACACCGAGCACGATCACCAGCAAGGCAATGAAGGCAAAACCGAGGAAAGCACGGGGCGCGATATTCAGATTACGCAAGGACATAGGAGGACTCTCGGATAATTGAAACTACGAGCGTCCCTGCCGTGATCACTGGCCCCTGGGCGGGCTTCAGTCCGGCGTCACTTTTTTGGAAAGTCTTGTGTGCGCCTGATTTCTATATCGGCCAGGCTTGAGGAAGTTTGCGCGCAAAGATGAAATATTTTTCACGGTGCTGCGGGTGTTTCAGCGATGAAACACCCGTTGTTTCAGATGATGACTGACAGGTCAGGCCGGAGTTGCCATACGCCATACGCGAGCAATATCTGCGGCACGTTCGCGCAGCAGGCGCGGGGCTTCGGCGCAGGCTTGTTCGAGGGACATCGGACCGCTGGTGACCGCGAATGCGGCGTCGATGCCGTGATCGTAGAGTGCCTGATAGCCATCGCCCAAGGTGCCGGCAATGACGATCACCGGCACGCCATGTTGCTTGGCGATGCGCGCGACGCCGAACGGGGTTTTGCCGCGCAGGGTCTGAGCATCGAAGCGCCCTTCTCCGGTAATCACCAGATCCGCGCCCTTCACAGCGTCGGCCAGGCCGACCAGTTCCGCGACCACTTCGACACCGGCCTGGAACCGTGCACCGAGAAATGCCTTGGCGGCAAAGCCCAATCCGCCCGCAGCACCGCTGCCCGGCTCATCCCGCACATCCTTGCCCAGCGCTCGCGCGCAGCATTCGGCGAAATGAGCGAGGGCCTGATCCAGTTGTTGTACTTGCGCAGGGGATGCGCCCTTCTGCGGGCCGAAGATCGCCGAGGCGCCGTGGGGGCCGCACAACGGATTGTTGACGTCGGCGGCGATGTCGAAACGCACTTGCGCCAGACGCGGGTCGAGTCCGCTTGGATCGAGTTGGGTGAGTTGCGCCAGCGCCAGACCGCCCGGCACCAGAGCTTGCCCTTGGGCATCCAGCAGTTTCACGCCCAACGCTTGCATGGCGCCGGCGCCGCCGTCATTGGTGGCGCTGCCGCCAATGGCCAGAATCACCCGTTGCGCGCCGGCATCCAGCGCGGCGCGGATCAGCTCACCGGTGCCGAACGTGCTGCTGATACAGGCGTCACGCTGCCCCGGCGGCACCCGTTGCAAGCCGCTGGCTTCAGCCATTTCGATGATTGCGGTGTGGTTGTGCGGCAGCCAGCCCCACGCGGCTTCAACCGCTGCGCCCAACGGACCGCGCACGCGGGTGCGGCGCAGTTCGCCTTCGCACGCGGCGAGAATCGACTCCACCGTGCCTTCGCCACCGTCGGCCATCGGGCATTTGACCAAAGTCGCTTGCGGCCAGACTTGAGCCAGACCCAGCGCGATGGCTTCTGCAACGCCTTGGGCACTCAGGCTGTCCTTGAACGAATCGGGGGCGATGACGATTTTCATGCGAATTCTCCAGTTCCAATGCCCCTCATGCTGCCAGTCGCCTTGCCCGTTGACGCCTGTCCGCTGCACAAGTGGCGCAGGCGTTTATTGTTCATTTCGACAAATCGTCAATCTGCGGCAGCAATTGCACACCCAGATACAACGCCAGCATCCCGTCGAGCTTCAGCGGATCGACCCCGCTCAACTCGGCAATCCGCTCCATCCGGTAACGCAGGCTGTTGCGGTGAATCCCCAAGGCATCGGCACAAGCCTGGCTCTGCCCGTCGTGATCGCACCAGCTGCGCAGGGTCGCGAGCAACTGGCCGTTGTTGTCCTTGGCGATCACCTTGCGCAACGGTTTGAGCAGTTCATCCAGCGCATCGTCGTTGCGATGGCGCCAGAGCATCACCGGCAAGCGGTAGCGATTAAGGGTCAGCAGCCGTGAATGCGGCAGTACTTCACGGCCATAAGCGAGCAGATCGCCGACCCGCCGGTAGCAACGGCGCAATCCAGTCAGCCCATCGGCCTGCCCGCCGACCGCAATGCGCAGGATGTTCCAGCCCAGACCATCGAGTTTTTCCAGCAGCCGATCATGCTCGACGTTCTGACTCGCCGGACGGCACCACAGCAGCGACGATTTTGCCGAGCTCACGCACCAACTGTCGGGATAGCGCGACATCAGCCAGGCACTCAGCGCCTCGGCGGTTTGCCCGGGCCCGTGCTCCAGACCCAGCTCAAACAGATACGGCACCCGCGTCAGTTGCGGTTTGAGGCCGAGTTGCTGGGCCTCGTCGATCAACCTTGGCGAATCCCCCGCCTCGCTCAACAACAGCGCGAGCAAGTCATCGCAGCGCTGTCGCCGCCATTGCTGTTCGGATTGCTGGTTGCGCTGGCCGACCAGCATTTCAGCCGTCATGCGCACCAGCTCGGCGTAAGTGCGCAGTTGCTCCGGCTCACCGGTGATGCCAAGCACGCCGATCAAGCGCTGATCGAGCAGCAGGGGCAGATTGATTCCCGGCTGCACGCCCTTCAAATGCACCGCGGTCTGCGCGTCAATCTCCACCACTCGCCCGTTGGCCAGCACCAGTTGCGCGCCTTCGTGGCGGGTGTTGATCCGCTCCGGCTCGCCGCTGCCGAGGATCAGTCCCTGGCTGTCCATGACGTTGACGTTGTACGGCAAAATGGCCATGGCCCGGTCGACGATGTCCTGGGCGAGGTCGTGATCGAGTTCGAACATAGGGGCTGAAATCCTTGAAAACAGGCGCGGACGGTTGTTCACCCGCACAGGGTCTGGCAGCAAACCCTGTGCTCAGGCACAAAGACAATCCGGCCAAAGGTGGCCGAGACTCTCAGGGCGATCAACGTTACCCTTTGCATCGCAAAAAATCATAATAAAGAGAGAGCCGCCATGTCGCAGAGCGCCGCTGCCGCCCAGACCATCGCTGACGATAAAAATGCCGTCTACAAACGCATCACCCTGCGTTTGATCCCCTTCATCTTCATCTGCTACCTGTTCAACTACCTCGACCGGGTCAACGTTGGATTTGCCAAATTGCAGATGCTCGACGCGCTGAAATTCAGCGAAACCGTGTACGGCCTCGGTGCCGGTATCTTCTTCATCGGCTACGTACTGTGCGGCGTGCCGAGTAACCTGGCGCTGACCAAGTTCGGCCCCCGGCGCTGGATTGCGCTGATGATGATCACCTGGGGCACGCTGTCGACCTGCCTGCTGTTCGTCACCACGCCGACCCAGTTTTACACCCTGCGCCTGTTCACCGGCGCGGCCGAAGCCGGGTTCTTCCCCGGCGTTGTGCTCTACCTCTCACAGTGGTTCCCGACCTTCCGCCGTGGCCGGATCATGGCACTGTTCATGTCGGCGATCCCGGTGTCCGGCCTGCTCGGCAGCCCGTTTTCCGGCTGGATCCTCAATCACTTCGCCGCCGGCCAGGGTGGCCTCGCGGGCTGGCAGTGGATGTTTTTGCTGCAAGGCATTCCGACGGTTGTATTGGGCGCACTCGCCTACTTCCTGCTCAGCGACAACTTCGCCAACGCCAAATGGCTGACCCCGTACGAGCGTTCGGTGCTGGAAGCCGACCAGGCCGAAGACCTGGCGAACAAACCGAAAACCACCTCCGATTCGCTGATCGCCGTGTTCAAGAACCCGGCCATCTGGGCCTTCGGCCTGATCTACTTCTGCATCCAGAGCGGTGTGTACGCGATCAACTTCTGGCTGCCGTCGATCATCAAGAACCTCGGCTTCAGCGACAACCTGGTGATTGGCTGGTTGAGTGCGATTCCTTACTTGCTGGCGGCGGTGTTTATGCTGATGGTCGGGCGTTCGGCAGACTTGCGTAAAGAACGTCGTTGGCATTTGGTGGTGCCGATGTTGATGGGCGCTGTCGGCCTGTTGATTGCGGTGAACTTCGCGGCGAATCCGGCGATTGCAATTCTCGGTTTGACCATTGCGACCATGGGCGCGCTGACCGGTCTGCCGATGTTCTGGCCGGTGCCGACTGCCATGTTGAGCGCGGGTGCTGCAGCGGGTGGGTTGGCGTTGATCAACTCGATGGGGCAGATGGCCGGGTTCCTCAGTCCTTATCTGGTGGGTTGGGTCAAGGACAGCACGGGCTCTACCGATGCGGCGCTTTATCTGCTGGCGGGTGTGATTGTTGGCGGGAGTCTGCTGGCGTTGCGGATGACGCGGACGTTGCGGGCTTAAGCATTAGGCGAGATACAGAAACGGCCCTTTTCGGGCCGTTTTTCGTTTGATCGTTCCCACGCTCTGCGTGGGAACGATCAGGCTACACAGACGCTTCAGTCTTGAGTTCCAGATTATCCAGCGCCCGGTTCACCGCCAGTTCACCCAGCATGATCAGTTGCGCAATGCCTAGCAGTACATGCCGCTGCGAGCCGTCCACCAGCCCGGCGAAGTCGGTGGCCATCGTTTTGGCCGAGGTCAGGGTCTCGCACGCATCGGCCAGCAGTTCTTCGCTGTCGATGCCGGGGGCAATGAGGTAGCGGGCGTTGGGTTTGAGCAGCGGTTTTCTGGGGAGCAGCGGATTGAGATAGTGATCGAGGGCGCGTTCGGCGGCTTCGTGGAATTTCTTGGAATCGAGGGTTTCGTAGGGCGAGGTGGTGTCGGCTTCGGGTGGGTTGGGTGTTGGTTTGATCATGGTGAAACTCCTAAGGCACTTATTGGCGCCACCACACTCGCTACCAAACGATGGTGGTGGCCAGACGCAGGTTGGTAGACCGGGCCTTAGGAGAAACGGCGCACCCGAAGGTGCCCTGCGAATGACCACCATAAAACAGAGACAAAAGACTCTACAAAATGGAGCACTCTGCACTTAAAGACCCGGGCTACCAAACCCGATCGCTGTTATTCAGCGACGGGACAACGATAAAACCCGGCCCATAAGCGCACAAGCCGGCGGATTCTGGCGCAGCCGTAGGCAACGGCGCAAGGTTGTGTAGCCTGGGGTGCGTGTCTGAACGTGTCCTTTAAACGCCACACTTAAACACCCCACTCCAGATCGTTCCCACGCTCCGCGTGGGAACGAGCATCACGCACTGCTTTTCGCATCCAGTTCCAAAACCACTCCCCCCGGCATCTGCACAAAAATCTGCCAGATCCCATCCTCCGGCACCTGCGCCACCTGATACGGCAACCCACTGCCCTGCACCCGCTTCAACACCACCGCTGCATCTTCATCGGTTCTAAACGCGATGTGGCTCAAAGCAGCCTCTTCCAAAACGGGTTGCTCGATCACATGCACCAACGCCTCCTCACTCTGATACAACCAGCGCCCGGGAAACGGAAACGGCGGCCGGCGCCCCGGCGTCAATCCCAGCAAGGCATTGAAGGCCTCTTGAATCCGTTGCCCGTCCGGCGCATTGAATGCCATGTGATCGAAGTGCCAGGTCATAACAATCCACCTCCGTCGACGTCGATGATGCTGCCACTGATAAAGCCGTTCTCCATGACCAGCATAAACGCGGCGGCCAGGTCCTGCGGCATGCCGACCCGGCCTACCGGCAGCGCCGCCGAGGTGCGGGCGAACATCGCGCGGCGCTGGCTTTCGTCCATGCCGGCGTAGGCTTCGGTGTCGGTCACGCCGGGGCTGATGACGTTGACCCGGCGCGGCGCCAGCTCCTTGGCCAGTTGTTTGGCCAGTGATTCAAGCGCCGCATTCATCGTGGTCTTGATGAATTGCCCCGCGACGAATTTGCGCGACAGCAACCCCGACGTCAGGGTGATGCTGCCCCGCTCGCTCAGGTAAGGCAGCGCCGCTTGAATGGCGCGCAAGGTGCCCCAGAACTTCACGTCGAACGCCTGTTGCGCCTGGAGCAGATCGCTGTCGGCCAGCGGCTTGGCGCTGATGCTCGGCCCGGCGGTAATCACCAGATGATCGAAGGCGCCAATGCGCTTGAACAGTTGAAGCAGCGAGGCCTCATCGGTGATATCGGCAGACTCGTGGCGGATATCGCCGTGGGTTTCGGATGTTTCAACACGGCGCCCAACCGAATAAACACGGGCGCCTCGTTCTGCGGCGTTCGACGCGACGGCGGCGCCAATGCCGCTGCTGCCGCCGATGACCACTACAGTCTGGTTGTCGAATGGTTTCATGGGAGTTCTCCAGTGGGCTTGAGGAGATTGCATCTTCTGCGGTTGCCAATCGAAGAAAAATCCCGGTAAATCGGAAGGATCTTTAAAGGATTTTTACCAATGAGCTCGATTCTGGATCTTGAGATCTTCGTCCGCACCGCCGATTCCGGCAGCATTTCCGCCGCCGCCCGGGCGCTGGAGCTGACGCCGGCGGCCGCCAGCATCGCACTGAAACGCCTGGAAACCCGTCTCGGCATCCGACTCTTCGCCCGCTCGACCCGCAGCATGCGCCTGACCGAAGAAGGCCGGCGCTATCTGGAAAGCGTGCGTCTGGCATTGGCGACCCTGGCCGAGGGCGAACAGGCGCTGAAACAGCAGACCGAAGGCTTGAGCGGCGTGCTGCAACTGGCAGCGCCGTCGGATTTCGGGCGCAATGTGTTGCTGCCGTGGCTGGACGACTTCAAGCGCGAACACCCGCACATTCAACTGCAATTGCTGCTCAACGACCGGCATGCGGATCTGTTTCGCGAAACGGTCGATGTGGCGCTGCGCTTCGGTGTGCCGAGTGATTCAACGCTGGTAGCGTTGCCGATTCTGCCGGACCATCGCCGCGTGGCCTGCGCCAGCCCCGCGTATCTCGAGCGTCACGGCACACCACAGAATCCTGCCGAATTGAGCAAACACAGCGCCCTGCTCTACCTGCGTAACGGCCGGCCTTACAACACCTGGCGCTTTCATCGCGACGACGAAACGCTGGAAGTCGAAGTACGCGGCGACTACCTCAGCGACGACGGCGAAGTCGCCCGCCGATGGGCACTGGCCGGACACGGAATCGCCTACAAGGCCTGGCTCGATGTAGCCGAGGACGTGCGCGCCGGGCGGCTGGTGACGCTGTTCGATGACTGGCACGGCGAGAGTGTGCCGTTCAATCTGCTGTGCCCGCACCGGGTGCAGGTGTCGGAACGGGTCAAGGTGTTGCAGGCGTTTTTACGCCAGCGCTGCGAGGCACTGTGTCGATAAATTCACTTTTCCGCGCCGGACGCTTCTGGTATTTGATGGAAGCTTTCCCACCGACAAAAGGATTTCGGCATGAGCTATCGCACACTGGGTCACTCGGGGTTGCAGGTGTCCACCCTCACCCTCGGCACGATGATGTTCGGCGAGCAGACCAGCGCAGAGGATTCGCTGCGCATCATCGACAAGGCCTGGGATCAGGGCATCAATTTCATCGACACGGCTGACGTCTACACCAATGGCCGCTCGGAAGAAATCGTCGGCGAGGCCATCGCCCGTCATCGACATGAATGGGTGCTGGCGACCAAGGTCGGTTTCGGCCCGGTGGACGGCATGCCGAACCGCAGCGGCCTGAGCCGCAAGCACCTCTTCAATGGTCTGGAAGCCAGCCTGACCCGGCTCGGCACCGACTACCTCGACATCTATTACCTGCACCGCGAAGACCACAACACCCCGCTGGAGGTGACGATCTCGGCAATTGGCGATCTGATTCGCCAAGGCAAGATCCGCTATTGGGGCCTGTCGAACTATCGCGGCTGGCGGATTGCCGAGGTGATTCGCGTGGCGGACAAGCTCGGGGTCGATCGCCCGGTCATCAGCCAGCCGCTGTACAACATCGTCAACCGTCAGGCCGAGACCGAGCAGATCACCGCTGCCCAGACCTACGGCCTCGGTGTGGTGCCTTACAGCCCGCTGGCCCGTGGCGTGCTCAGCGGCAAGTACGCACCGGACGTAACCCCGGACGCCAACAGCCGTGCCGGGCGTCAGGACAAGCGGATTCTGGAAACCGAATGGCGGGTGGAGTCGCTGCGCATTGCCCAGCAGATTCAGCAATACACCCAGGAGCGTGGGGTCGGGATTGTCGAGTTTGCGATTGCCTGGGTGCTGAACAACGGCGCGGTGACGTCGGCGATTGTCGGGCCGCGCACGGAAGAGCAGTGGGATGCTTACACCAAGGCGCAGACGGTGAAGATTACCGCGGAGGATGAAGCGTTTATCGATTCGCTGGTGACGCCGGGGCATGCGTCTACGCCGGGGTTTAATGATGTGAGCCATTTTGTGTCGGGGCGCAAGCTGCGTCAGGCTTAAGCACCTATGCTTCGACCCAGGTCTCCGCTCTCACGGGACCTGGGTCGAATGTTGGAAATATTGATCACTCGGCCAATATTCAGCACAAAAACCACGTATCCTGCGCGCCTCGTTTGCCCATCCCCCCCGCGAGGACAGTTTGTCTAAAGGCATTGCTCTATCGGTGACAGCATCGACGCTGTTTGCCGTCATGTATTACTACACCTCGTTGCTCACCCCATTGAGCGGCGTGGAGATATTCGGTTGGCGGATGTTGCTGACCGTGCCCTGCATGACCGTGTTCATGTTGTTGTCCGGCGAATGGCGGCGAGTGCTGGAGCTGCTGCGTCGGGTTCCTGCGCTCCCGAAGCTGATCGGTGGCCTGGTCCTCTCGTCAGCGTTGCTGGGTGTGCAGTTGTGGCTGTTCATGTGGGCGCCGCTCAACGGCTACAGCCTCGATGTGTCGCTGGGCTACTTCCTGTTGCCGCTGGCGATGGTGCTGACCGGACGCATCGCTTATGGCGAAAGCCTGTCGTACCTGCAAAAAGTCGCGGTGTTCTTTGCCAGCCTCGGCGTGTTGAACGAGTTGTATCAGGTTGGCGGATTTTCCTGGGCGACGCTGGTGGTCGTCGTCGGTTACCCGCTGTACTTTGTGCTGCGCAAATACCTGAAGTCGGACAACCTTGGCGGTTTGTGGGTCGACATGACGCTGATGCTGCCGGTGGCGTACTGGTTTGTGCGCGGCGGCGAACAGGGTTTCGGCGTGTTCGATCAATACCCGGCGCTGACGTGGCTGATTCCGCTGCTCGGCCTGATCAGTGCGTCGGCGCTGGTGGTGTACATCATTGCCAGTCGCCTGCTGCCGTTCAGCCTGTTCGGTTTGCTCAGTTACGTCGAGCCAGTATTGCTGCTCGGAGTGGCGCTGCTGCTCGGCGAGAGCATCAAACCCGGTGAGTGGCTGACCTACATCCCGATCTGGCTGGCAGTGGTGGTGCTGGTGTTTGAAGGGTTCAAGCATCTGACGCGCCATCGGCGCCCGTAAGACGCCCAACAAAAAGCCCGGCCTGCAACGTTGCAGGCCGGGCTTTTTTACATCTGCAGATTACTCGGTAGCGAGCACGCCACGACGCACCTGATCACGCTCGATCGATTCGAACAGCGCCTTGAAGTTGCCTTCGCCGAAACCATCGTCACCCTTGCGCTGGATGAATTCGAAGAACACCGGACCCATCAGGGTTTCCGAGAAGATCTGCAGCAGCAGACGCTTGTCTTCTTTATCCGAAGCACCATCGAGCAGGATGCCGCGCGATTGCAGTTGATCGACCGGCTCGCCGTGGTTCGGCAGACGGCCTTCGAGCATTTCGTAGTAGGTGTCCGGCGGCGCGGTCATGAAGCGCATGCCGATCTTCTTCAACTGATCCCAGGTCTTGACCAGGTCGTCGGTGAGGAAGGCTACGTGCTGGATACCCTCGCCGTTGAACTGCATCAGGAACTCTTCGATCTGCCCGGCGCCCTTCGACGATTCTTCGTTGAGCGGGATGCGGATCATGCCGTCCGGCGCGGTCATCGCTTTCGAGGTCAGGCCGGTGTATTCGCCCTTGATGTCGAAGTAACGGATCTCGCGGAAGTTGAACAACTTCTCGTAGAAGTTCGCCCAGTAGGCCATGCGACCGCGATACACGTTGTGGGTCAGGTGGTCGATGATCTTCAGGCCGGCACCGACCGGATTGCGGTCAACGCCTTCAAGGAATACGAAGTCGATGTCATAGATCGAGCTGCCTTCGCCGAAACGGTCGATCAGGTACAGCGGCGCGCCGCCAATGCCTTTGATCGCCGGCAGGTTCAGTTCCATCGGGCCGGTTTCGATGTGGATCGGCTGGGCGCCGAGTTCCAGCGCGCGGTTGTAGGCCTTCTGCGAATCCTTGACCCGGAATGCCATGCCACACACCGACGGGCCGTGTTCGGCCGCGAAGTACGAGGCCACACTGTGCGTTTCGTTGTTGAGGATCAGGTTGATTGCGCCCTGGCGATACAGGTGCACATTTTTGGAGCGGTGGGTCGCGACCTTGGTGAAGCCCATGATCTCGAAGATCGGCTCCAGGGTGCCGGGGGTCGGCGATGCGAACTCGATGAACTCGAAGCCCATCAGGCCCATAGGGTTTTCGTATAAATCTGCCATGGTAGGCGCCTCATCATTCTTATCAATTAACCAGAGTTATTTGTCAGTAATGCTGAGACCGGTGGGCGGCGCACAGGAGATGCCACGCACACTGCGGGCGAGGAAGTCACCGTAGATCAGTTGAAACCCGAATATCTTCATTGTCGACCCAAGGCTCTTGCGGGCGAGGCTTCTGCTGCCAGAAGACGATTATTATTGTATGCGTAACCGGATTCTACACAGCGTAAAACGGGTTGTCTGCCCTCTCTATAAAATCCGCTTTTTTCGGCCCGGTGCAAGGGCTTTGTTACACCGCCAGATGCCCCCGGAGTCAGCACACCGCCCAGGCACATGGCCTGCGTTCTTTCAGTTGGCGACACGGCTGAATTACCACCGAGCGGCGCAGGCGTCATTGGCCATCTATCATGGGCTCAGACCTTGGGCTCTGCGCGCACGCTTGGCCTGCAATCGAGAGCCCCACTCCATCGCGACAGGATGCGCTCATGCCACTGACCGTCAGGCCCCGCCGCAAGCGCAGTACCCGGATTATCGTGACACTGCTGTGTGGCATGCTGCCGATCGTACTCGGCAGCGTCATTCTCTATATGCAGGCCGGACGCGCCCTTCAACAGAGTTCGCAGCACACCGCCGATGAAGCCCTGCGCCAGTTCGAACTGATGCTCGACAACACTGCCCAGGCCGCCCGCGAATTGTTGCCTTTGGCCGGCCAGACCTGCGAGACCGTCAAACTGGCCTTGCGCGAACAAGTCACCCGGCGTCCGTTCGTACGCTCGACCAATCTGGTGTGGGACGACAATCTCTATTGCAGTTCGCTGTTCGGCGACTTCAAGGAAACCGTGAATCCGGGCGACTACGCAAAGGGCAAGTTGTGGCTCATGAACGGCAACCCGGTCACGCCCGAGAGCGCGCTGCTGGTGTATCGCCTGAGCGAGGGCCGCGGTGGTGCGCTGACCACGCTGGACGGCTATCACCTGAGCAACATCCTGCGCCTGATCGGCCGGCACACGCTGTTGTTTCTGCAAGTCGGCAACAACTGGCTCAGCGCCGACGGCAAAGTGCATCAAGGCGCCCTGCCCGCGCTGCCGGTTGCACAAAGTACCTTGCACTCATCGCGCTATGCGTTCTCGGTAACAGCCGCTTTTCCGGCAGGAGAAACCTGGCGCTACATGAAAGAGGAGTATCCGCCGCTGTTCAGCCTGCTGATGTTCTTTGGTGCCGTATCGGGCGCGATCGGCTACATCCTGCAGAAGCGCTCGACGTCGCCCAGTCAGGAAATGCTTCGGGCATTGGAAGCCGGAGAGTTCATTCCGTACTTTCAACCGGTGGTGCACGGCGACAGCAAACGGTGGTCGGGCGCAGAAGTGCTGATGCGCTGGAACCATCCCAAGGAAGGGCTGGTGCGTCCGGACCTGTTCATACCGTTTGCCGAACATTCCGGGCTGATCGTGCCGATGACCCGCACCTTGATGCAGCAGACCGCTGCCATACTCGGGCCGCTGTCATCGACCTTCGAGGCGCCTTTCCACATTGGCATCAACATCACCGCCAGTCACTGCCGCGATTTTGAGCTGGTTGAGGATTGCCGTGAGTTTTTGTCAGCTTTTCAGCCTGGCAGCATCACTCTGGTCCTGGAGCTGACCGAACGCGAGCTGATCGAGCCGACCGCCATTACCCATCAACTGTTCGCACAGCTGCGCGCAATGGGCGTGAAGATCGCGATTGACGACTTTGGGACTGGCCATTCAAGCCTTGGCTACTTGAGAACCTTCAATGTGGACTTCCTCAAGATCGACCAGACATTCGTGGCCATGATCGATACAGACGCCCTGTCCCGGCACATTCTGGACACCATCATCGAACTCTCCACCAAACTGGATCTGGGCATTGTGGCCGAAGGTGTGGAAACGCAGGCCCAGTGTGATTATCTGGCCGCCCACCATGTCAACTTTCTGCAGGGCTACCTTTTCGGCAAGCCGATGCCGGCTGCAGACTTCATCGAAGCATTAACTCATCATTAACTTGGCGGGATAAATCCTGTGTCGCCGACAGCCCGCACCAAATTGATACAAAACAGCGTTGTTGTTACATGAAGAAAAAGTCAGGATTTACTCTTGTCGAATTAACTACTACAATTTTTCTTACCTGTTGCAAGATGGGCAGGTGAGCCATTATCACCGAGTCGCTTCAAGGCTCTTGGCTTATAGCTTTGTTTGCGGTTGGTATCAGCCAAATACATTATTGGAGTAAAGATATTGTCCAGACTCGCTGAATTTCGTGCAGCTGAAAAGGCCCTTCAGGAACAGCTCAAGCAGCTGGAATCGCTGAAGAACGATGCCGGGCTCAAGAAAGAAATCGAATTCGAAGAAAAGCTCCAGGGGCTGATGAAAACCTACGGCAAAGGCCTGAAAGACATCATCGCCATTCTCGATCCGAACCCGGCGAAATCCGGTCTGCAACTGACCGCCGCACCTAAAACCCGCCGCGCTCGCGTGGTCAAGGTCTATCAGAACCCGCACACCGGTGAGCTGATCGAGACCAAGGGTGGCAACCACCGCGGCCTGAAGGCCTGGAAGGAACAATACGGTGCAGCCACCGTTGATTCCTGGTTGCGCGGTTAATCGCCCTCGCAAACATGAAAGCCCTGCATATGCAGGGCTTTTTTTTGGACAATATTTAACAAATGCAACGATTTTTCTGTCGATCAAGTTGAGTTTCAAAACCCTCTCGCACTGAAACTATGCTTCCGAATGTTGCCCCGTTACCCGGCGATTAACTTTATGCTTAATCAGTTCAGGTATCTAACGCCACGCCGGCCACGAACAGACGACTAAAATTTCAAGCTGTTTCGCGCAGCCAATATGTCGTCGTCGCTGGCCTTATAGACCTTCGCCTGCCCGGCATACGAAAGTACGTACGCCTTATCCGCCTCTACCGCTGCAACCAATGTTTGTGACAACACATGACGGCCGTTTTCAGTCACCGTACAAGTGGTCTCAAGCGCGGCCAGCGAACCCAGCGTACTCGCATGAATCCTGTTGCAGACACTCTGATAACCGCTCTGGAAAAAGTCTTTCTGCACCGACTTGCGCATCTCCAGCAACACGCCTTGCAAGTTGACCTGATGACCACTTTCCACGTGGGTCATCGTCAACTCCATCACCATCACCTGATTGCCATCGGCATCAGTCTTCACTGCGCGCTGACGGGAGACTTCAGGGGAGGTTTCGGGCAACGCCTCGACTTCCCAGCCGGCGGGCCAAGTGATGCTTGGCGCCTCGGCAAAGGCTGGCAAGGCCAGCAGGGAAAAACCCAGGAAAACGAACAGCGATTTGAACGGTCGGATCATTACCAGAGGCACTCGCGGATTAAGCCGTAAAGTCTGAGGCCGGCCCGCCCGCAGGGCAAGCCCGCGCTTTCGGTTTGGCGATGCCGCAAGGCATGCGTATCATTGCGCGCATTCACTCGCCCCAATTTGTTACGGAGGGCCCATGAGCCTGCAAGAACTGAACACCTTTCCTGGCGTCACTGCCACCCCGGACAGCGCAACCCGCAACTTCGTGTTCAACCACACCATGCTGCGCGTCAAAGACATCACCAAGTCGCTGGATTTCTACACCCGCGTGCTGGGTTTCTCGCTGGTCGAGAAGCGTGATTTTCCGGAAGCGGAATTCAGCCTGTATTTCCTCGCCCTGGTCGACAAATCGCAGATCCCGGCCGACGCCGCTGCGCGCACCGAGTGGATGAAATCGATTCCCGGCATTCTGGAACTGACCCACAACCACGGCACCGAAAACGACGCGGACTTCGCCTACCACAACGGCAACACCGACCCGCGCGGTTTTGGTCATATCTGCATTTCGGTACCGGACATCGTTGCGGCGTGCGCACGCTTCGAAGAGCTGGGCTGCGACTTCCAGAAGCGCCTGACCGATGGCCGCATGAAGAGCCTGGCGTTCATCAAGGACCCGGATGGCTACTGGGTTGAAATCATCCAGCCGGCGCCGCTGTAAAGCTGAACCTGGGTAGAAAACACCCCGCAAAGAAAAAACCCCATCATTGCTGATGGGGTTTTTCTTTTTCAGGCCTTTGGCTTACGCCGGAGCCGAAGTGCGGATCAGATGATCGAAAGCGCTGAGGGAAGCCTTGGCACCCTCGCCCACCGCAATCACGATCTGCTTGTACGGCACGGTGGTCACGTCACCAGCGGCAAAGATGCCGGGGATCGAGGTTTCACCACGGTTGTCGACGATGATCTCGCCGCGCGGCGACAGCTCGATGGTGCCTTTGAGCCAATCGGTGTTGGGCAGCAGACCGATCTGCACGAAAATCCCTTCCAGCTCGACCGTGCGCAGCTCCTCAGTATTGCGATCCTTGTAGCGAAGGCCGTTGACCTTCTGCCCGTCGCCAGTGACTTCGGTGGTCAGCGCACTGGTGATCACAGTGACATTCGGCAGGCTGTGCAGCTTGCGTTGCAGTACGGCGTCGGCGCGCAACTGAACGTCGAACTCCAGCAGCGTTACGTGCGACACGATACCGGCCAGGTCGATGGCCGCTTCGACGCCGGAGTTCCCCCCGCCAATCACCGCCACACGCTTGCCTTTGAACAGCGGGCCGTCGCAGTGCGGGCAGTACGCCACGCCCTTGTTGCGGTATTCCTGTTCGCCCGGCACGTTCATTTCGCGCCAGCGCGCGCCGGTCGCCAGAATCACGCTCTTGGCCTTGAGGGTCGCGCCGCTGGCGAAGCGGACTTCATGCAGCTCGCCATTCTTGCCCGGGATCAGTTTGTCGGCGCGCTGCAGGTTCATGATGTCGACGTCGTACTGCTTGACGTGCTCTTCCAGCGCGGTCGCCAGTTTCGGGCCTTCGGTTTCCTGTACGGAAATGAAGTTCTCGATGGCCATGGTGTCCAGCACCTGACCGCCAAAGCGCTCGGCTGCAACACCGGTGCGAATGCCTTTACGTGCGGCGTAAATCGCCGCCGAAGCACCGGCCGGGCCACCGCCGACCACCAGCACATCAAAGGCTTGCTTGGCGCTGATTTTCTCGGCCTGACGCTCGATGGCGCCGGTGTCGAGTTTGGCGAGGATTTCTTCCAGGCCCATGCGGCCCTGACCGAAGTTTTCGCCATTCAGGTAAATGCTTGGCACCGCCATGATCTTGCGATCGTTGACTTCGTCCTGGAACAGCGCGCCGTCGATGGCGACGTGGCGGATATTCGGGTTCAGCACGGCCATCAGGTTCAGTGCCTGAACAACGTCCGGGCAATTCTGGCAGGACAGTGAGAAGTAAGTCTCGAAGTTGAACTCACCCTTGAGCGAGCGAATCTGTTCGATCACTTCGACACTGGCCTTCGAAGGGTGGCCGCCGACTTGCAGCAGGGCCAGCACCAGCGAGGTGAATTCATGACCCATCGGGATGCCGGCGAAACGCAGGTTGATGTCGGCACCGGGGCGGTTGATCGAGAACGACGGTTTGCGCGCATCGTCGCCGCTGTCGATCAAGGTAATCTGATGCGAAAGACTGGCAACGTCTTTCAACAGGTCGAGCATTTCACGGGATTTCGCACCGTCGTCGAGTGAAGCAACGATCTCGATCGGCTGGGTGACCCGTTCCAGGTACGATTTCAACTGGGCTTTAAGATTGGCGTCCAACATACGGGCGATCTCCTGACTTTATTTGAGGCGAAAAAAAGCCCGAGCGAATCTCGCCCGGGCTTTTCTATTGGGCGGTGCAGCTTACTTAAGTAGGTGCGGAGTCCCGCCCTGCATTGCGTGTGTCACAGAGACTCAGATCTTGCCGACCAGGTCCAGGGACGGAGCCAGCGTGGCCTCGCCTTCTTTCCACTTGGCCGGGCAAACTTCGCCTGGGTGAGCAGCGACGTACTGAGCAGCCTTGATTTTGCGCAGCAGCTCGGAAGCGTCACGGCCAACGCCGCCATCGTTCAGTTCAACGATTTTGATCTGGCCTTCAGGGTTGATCACGAAGGTGCCACGATCCGCCAGGCCAGCTTCTTCGATCAGCACGTCGAAGTTGCGGGAGATGACGTGGGTCGGGTCGCCGATCATGGTGTATTCAATTTTGCCGATGGCTGGCGAAGTGTTGTGCCAGGCAGCGTGGGCAAAGTGAGTGTCGGTCGAAACGCTGTAGATCTCTACGCCCAGCTTCTGGAAGGCGGCGTAGTTGTCAGCCAGGTCTTCGAGCTCGGTTGGGCAAACGAAAGTGAAGTCGGCCGGGTAGAAGAACACTACGGACCATTTGCCTTTCAGGTCAGCGTCCGAGACTTGTACGAAGTCGCCGTTTTTGAATGCGGTAGCTTTGAACGGTTTTACTTGGCTGTTGATGATAGGCATTGATGACTCTCCGTCAGGGTTGTGAATTCGATGGGTGAATCCTACCCAGTCACTCGACGGATGGCTCATTGGCAAACCTGATGCTGCTGATTTGTTTTCGCTATTAGCTGAGAGTATTAATAGAAGAAAACGATCTCTACGGCGACAGCGACTTATCCGTAATCCGGGCCATCCCGTGAAAGGGGCTCGCTTCAACATAGCGCATGGCGGACTTCATGTCCTTCCAGCCCACATAAGTCATCAACGATTTGAGATCCCAGCCGCTTTGGTGGGCCCATGTTGCGAAACCGCGACGCAGGGAGTGGCTGGTGTAACGATCGGCGGAGATTCCTGCGCGCTCCAGGGCCTGGCGCAACAACGGGATCACACTGTTGGCGTGCAAGCCCTCCTCGCCGAGATTGCCCCAGCGATCGACGGCGCGAAACACCGGGCCCCGTACCAGCGCCGCTTCGGTGATCCATTCGATGTAAGCCTGCACCGGGCACAACTTCAGCAGCGCCGGGGCCTGATAGGTCTGCCCGAGGTTTTCCCGATCGCCCTTGCTGCGCGGCAGGTACAGGGTAATGCCGCTGCCGGCGTGCGCCTGCACATGCTCGATCTGCACCCGACACAGTTCATCGCTGCGAAAGCCACGCCAGAAGCCCAGCAGGATCAGCGCGCGGTCGCGGCAGGCACGTAGCAGCAGCGGACGATCCAGTTTCTCCCGGGCGTCCTTCATTTCCTGTTCAAGCCAGGCAACGGTCTGCTCAAGATCGCGCAGCTGTAAAGGCTCGGCCTGTTTTTCCTGCGCGGGATGCAGGGCGCGGATGCCCTTGAACACTTTGCGCACCATTGGCGACTTGGTGGGATCGGCGAAGCCCTGACTGTTATGCCACTGCGCCAGCGCCGACAGGCGCAACTTCAGCGTGTTGACCGACAGCACGCCGGCATGCGCCACCAGATACCGCGCGATGCTGTCCCCTGTCGCCGGCAGAAAACCGCCCCACACGGATTCGAAGTGCTCGATGGCCGCGCGATAACTGCGGCGGGTGTTGTCGCGGGTGGCGGCTTGCAGATAGCGATCGATGTCGCTCATGGGCTGATTTTCTCGTGGCGTACTGAAGGCTTGTCAGGTGAACGATTTTATGGGTTTCACATGGGGTAATACCAGTATATCCCGCCCGTTTATCGGTGCTTGTTTTACTTTATTTTCAACGTGGTACACTGCGTACTTTAGTGGCATGTACCACAGTACGAAATGGTAGGAGCAGATATGGCCCGTGGCGGCGTTAACAAAGCAGTAGTCCAGATCGCGCGCGCAGCGATCCTCGCCCGTGGCGAACACCCCAGCATCGACGCAGTACGCATCGAGCTGGGTAATACCGGTTCAAAAACCACGATTCATCGCTATCTGAAGGAACTCGATGACGGCAGCGAACCGGCCGATCCCTCGGCAGAACCCATCGATGACGAGCTGCTGGCGCTCGTCACGCGCCTTGCCCAACGCCTGAAAGAACAGGCGCAGGAGCCGATCGACCAGGCACGCGAGCAGTACGAACAACAGCGTCAGGCACTGGAAAGCGAGCTGAATCTGCTTCGTCAGGATCATGCGCAACTGGAGAAGAAACACGACATTCAGGGCGCCGCGCTGGCCAAGGAATCCGAAGCCCTGAGCGATACCCGCTCAATGCTGCAGACCGAACAGACCCGCAACGCCGGGCTGAATCAGGCACTGGCGGATTTTGAGCTGCGCCTGCAGGACAAGGACGAGCAGATCCGCTCACTGGAAGAGAAACACCTGCACGCCCGCGACGCGCTTGAGCACTACCGCAACGCCATCAAGGAACAGCGCGAGCAGGAGCAAAGCCGCCACGAAACTCAGATTCAGCAGTTGCAGATGGAGTTACGCCAGGCGCAGCAAAGCGCCCTGGTACGTCAGGACGAGATCACCCAGCTGCACCGCGACAACGAGCGCCTGCTGACTGAAAATCGCGGCACCGTACGCGAATTGAGCCTGATGCAGGATCAACTCAAACAAAGCAATCAGCGTCAGGATCAACTGCTGGAGCAAGCGTCTCGCGTCGACAGCGAACGCACCCTCCTCCAGGAACGTTTGCGTGTGGCACTGCTGGAAAGCCAGACGCTCAAGCAGAACGTCGACGAGCAGTCGCAACTCAATCAGTCACTGGAAAAGGAATTGACCACGGTTCAAGCCAGCTTGCGCCTGGCCACGGCCGTTGCGGCAGCGCCAGACGCAGCAGAACCGAAAAAGACTTAAGCGCCGACCGGCGTACGCATGGTGACAAACTCTTCGGCCGCCGTCGGGTGCACCCCGATGGTGTCGTCGAAGTCACGCTTGGTGGCGCCGGCCTTCAATGCGATTGCCAGGCCCTGCACGATCTCGCCGGCATCCGGCCCGACCATGTGACAGCCCAGGACCTTGTCGGTCTTGCCATCGACCACCAGCTTCATCAGCGTGCGCTCCTGGCAGTCAGTCAGGGTCAACTTCATCGGCCTGAAGCGGCTTTCGTAGATCACGACTTCGCGGCCCGCTTCCCGAGCCTCTTCTTCGGTCAGGCCGACGGTGCCGATATTCGGCAGACTGAACACGGCCGTCGGGATCATCTTGTAATCCACCGGACGATATTGCTCAGGCTTGAACAAGCGCCGCGCCACCGCCATGCCTTCGGCCAGCGCCACTGGCGTCAACTGTACGCGACCGATGACATCGCCCAGCGCCAGGATTGATGGCTCGGTGGTCTGATATTGCTCATCGACCTTGATGAAGCCTTTGTCGTCGAGCTGCACATCAGTGTTCTCCAGCCCCAGGTTGTCCAGCATCGGACGTCGGCCGGTGGCGTAGAACACACAATCCGCCTCCAGCACGCGACCATCCTTGAGGGTCGCTTTCAGGCTGCCATCCGACTGCTTGTCGATACGGGCAATGTCGGCATTGAATTGCAGATCCAGACCGCGCTTGGTCAGTTCTTCTTTCAAATGGTTACGCACCGAACCGTCGAAACCACGGAGGAACAGATCCCCGCGATACAACAATGTCGTGTTGGCGCCCAGGCCATGGAAAATCCCGGCAAATTCAACAGCGATGTAGCCGCCACCGACGACCAGTACACGCTTGGGCAGTTCTTTGAGGAAGAACGCCTGGTTCGAGCTGATCGCATGCTCATGCCCCGGAATCTCAGGGATCTGCGGCCAGCCACCGGTGGCGATCAGAATATTCTTCGCGGTGTATCGCTCGCCATTGACCTCAACTTCGTGCGGGCCGACGATCTTCGCATGGGCTTCATGCAGGGTCACGCCGCTGTTGACCAGCAGATTGCGATAAATGCCGTTCAGGCGATTGATCTCGCGATCCTTGTTGGCAATCAGCGTGGCCCAGTCGAAATCCGCCTCGCCCAGGCTCCAGCCAAAACCCGAGGACTGTTCGAAGTCTTCGGCGAAATGCGCCCCATACACCAACAGTTTTTTCGGTACGCAACCGACGTTCACGCAGGTCCCGCCCAGATAACGGCTCTCGGCCACCGCCACTTTCGCACCGAACCCGGCAGCAAAACGCGCAGCCCGCACACCGCCGGAACCGGCACCAATCACATAAAGGTCAAAATCGTAGGCCATTTCTATCTCCTCGGCAGGCGATCAGCATACCCGTCGTCGTCCGTTGGGCAAGCGCTCCTGGCGATATGGGGGTGGAAAATGAAAAAGCCACCCGGAGGTGGCTTTTTCGTACAGGCAGGTCAGGCGCTATCAGTAAGCCTTGCCAGTCTTGTAGAAGTTCTCGAAGCAGAAGTTGGTTGCTTCGATGTAGCCTTCCGCACCACCGCAGTCGAAACGCTTGCCCTTGAACTTGTAGGCCATCACGCAGCCGTTCTGGGCTTGTTTCATCAGGGCGTCGGTGATCTGGATTTCACCACCTTTGCCTGGTTCGGTCTGTTCGATCAGATCGAAGATGTCCGGGGTCAGGATGTAACGGCCGATGATCGCCAGGTTCGATGGCGCGTCTTCCGGTTTTGGCTTCTCGACCATGCTGTGTACACGGTAGATGTCGTCGCGGATCATTTCGCCAGCGATCACGCCGTACTTGCTGGTTTCCTGCGGATCGACTTCCTGAATGGCAATGATCGAGCAGCGGAACTGCTTGTACAGTTTGACCATCTGGGTCAGTACGCCGTCACCTTCGAGGTTCACGCACAGGTCGTCTGCCAGCACCACAGCGAACGGTTCGTCACCGATCAATGGGCGACCGGTCAGGATCGCGTGACCCAGGCCTTTCATTTCGGTCTGACGGGTGTAGGAGAACGAGCACTCGTCCAACAGCTTGCGGATACCGACCAGGTATTTTTCCTTGTCGGTGCCCTTGATCTGGTTTTCCAGCTCATAGCTGATGTCGAAGTGGTCTTCCAGAGCGCGTTTGCCACGGCCGGTCACGATGGAGATTTCGTTCAGACCGGCATCCAGAGCTTCTTCGACGCCGTACTGGATCAGTGGCTTGTTTACCACCGGCAGCATTTCTTTGGGCATGGCCTTCGTCGCTGGGAGGAAGCGAGTACCGTAACCGGCTGCTGGGAACAAGCATTTCTTGATCATATAAGTCCTTGAAAGGGCTGTGTGTACGAGTTTCGGCGCAGTCTAATCAGGCGGCGTACACCTTACAATGCCCCGCACTGGCTAACCGATGTCAACATAGAGAAATAATCTGGCGGATAGTTCAATCCGCACACAGAGGCTGCGCATTCAGCGTAGCCCAAAGATCTCGAAACACCTCATCGACCTGCGCCCGTTCGCCGATTTACCGTTATCATGGCGCCTTTGAACCAGCCAACGAGGCCGCTAGATGTCCGCAGCAAAAATCATCAACGGATACACCGTCGCCAAGGCGAAAGATGGCCAGTGGCATATCACTGCCGCCAACGGCGAAGATGTATCCGGCCCGTTGCCCACTGAAGCAATGGCGATTGAAGTGGCCGCGGTACTTGATTACACGCCTGCCGCACCGAAGCGTCGCGGCAAGGATCAAGACTGATCGGCGACTGCAAATCCCGGCCCTGCCTTCGCGCAGGGCTTTTTTTGGGCTGCGCACAAAGAAGTGGCCAATCGCTATAACCTTTTCATGTCGGCGCTGTCATAGCGTCTAGCCCCCTCCCTCTCGAAGATGACATAGCCATGACCAACCGCCCCTTCATCCGTTTCGTGCCCCTGATTGCGCTCGCGGCCCTGACCGGCTGCGCTACTTCGCAGACCACTTACCTGAACAACGGTGAACAAGGCCTGAGCATCGACTGCTCCGGCGAGGCCAACTCCTGGGCCAGCTGTTATGAAAAGGCTGACGCGTCCTGCGCCGGAACCGGCTATCGCATCGTCGGGACCGACGGCACACCAGCGCCCAAGGAAAGCGACAAGACGCTGGGCGTCGACGTCGGCAACTACAAAAACCGTAGCGTGGTGGTGGTGTGTAAATAGCCTTACATGTGAATTTCCGCGAACTTGATCCCCAGCCCGCGCACGACTTCGATCAGGTCGTCGAGCCGGTTGAAGGATTCGACTTCGTCGTTATCGTCGACCAGAAAGTAGCTGCGACCGGCGCTTTTCTTGAAAAACACGATCCACTCCCCCGGATTCGCCGGGTTCTGGATCACATGGGTAGCCGCAATGAGTCCTTCCTTGTGTCGCTCCTGCACCTGCTCTCTCTTCATTCACCGCTCCAGAAATGACAATGCCGCCACAGCAACGCTGTGACGGCATCAATGCTGACTGCTGACAGTCTATCAGCCGGAAATACAGGCCGTGGCAGCTTTGCGCACATCCCATGGGCGCAGCGGCACATTGGACATCCGTTCGTGCAGCTTGATACTGCTGCCGCCGGAGCGATCCTCGATGTCAAACACCGCTGCCGGGCCCGATCCCAGCTTGCCAGGCACAATGACCCGAACCTCGTCCTTGTGCCGTTCTACCTGCAAGGCACCCCGGCTGTCGGCCAGTTTCTCGGACAGGCACTGTGCATATTCATGGGGTTTCTTGCCGGAAATGACGTTCATGGTCGGCAGCGTTTCATTGATTTGCGAAACGCTTGCGCAACCACCCATTGCCAATGCCAACGGCAGAATCACCACACCCCACTTCATACAAAACCTCCAATAAAGACCCTCCGACAGCACGAATACCGTTTTTCTCCGAGGCTCACTGCATTTAACCCACATCGAATCGTGAATATCTGTTTTTAATTGTCAAAGCGGTGCCCGACGGCCGGATAATAACCTGTCCGGGCTGATAAACTGCGCCAATCGACAATGCTATCGTTTTGATTTTGTAGAAAAAGCCCTTCTGGAGGCGCCCATGAAATTCATTCACCAGCGCGAGCACCTCAACGAGGACGACATCGTCGTCATTCAATGCTCGCAAACCTGCAACATCCGTCTGATGAACGACGCCAACTTCCGCAGCTTCAAGAATGGCGGGCGCCACACCTATCACGGCGGTGCTTTCGACACGTTCCCCGCCCGAATCACCGCGCCAAGCACCGGCTTCTGGAACATCACCATCGACACCGTCAGCCGACGGGCGATCAGCGTGACCCGCAAGCCAACCCTGACGCATTCGATCAAGATCATTCGCCGCTCGAGCTCCAAGCTCAGCTGAGCGGTTCCGCCCACGCACACAGGTAAGCATCAACGTGGCCCAAACGACCAAATACGTGATCAAGTACAAACTCAACGGCGAACGCCGCTTCGAGTTCGCCCAACTGGAAAACGGCACCCCGGAAGAAGCCAAGGCAGCGCTGGATGCCCTGCACGGCCAGAGCGACGATGTCATCAGCGACATCAGCGTCAGCAAGGCCCTGTAAGCCCCGGGTGACAATTAGACCGCAAGCGGCGGAGTGTTCCGGCCGGGTGGACGCCCCAGACTGATACCTGAATATGAGCCAAGGAATCAGCATGCCACCCTCACCCGCCTCCCCGCTCGATGCGCTCGACTGGATCGCCCTCGAGCAGCAACTGGACCTAGACGGTTGTGCCGTTCTCCGCACGCTGCTGCGCCCGGACACCTGTGATCGGTTGAGTGCGCTTTACCCACAAAGTGAACCGTTTCGATCCCGGGTCATCATGGCCTGTCACGGTTTCGGGCGCGGGGAATACAAATACCTGCGCTATCCGCTTCCATCGGTGGTGGAACGCCTGCGCAGCGCGCTCTATCCGCGACTCGTGCCTCTGGCCAACCGCTGGTATGAACGAATGGGATTGCCGGAGCGTTTTCCAGCGCGACACAGCGAATTTCTCGAGCGCTGCCACGCCGCCGGTCAACTGCGACCTACCCCGCTCTTGCTGCAATACGGCCCACAGGACTACAACTGTCTGCATCAGGACCTGTACGGCGAACATGTGTTCCCACTGCAAGTGGCGATTCTTCTGTCAGAACCTGGCGAAGATTTCACCGGCGGCGAGTTCGTCATGACCGAACAACGTCCGAGAATGCAATCGCGCCCGCTGGTGATGGACCTGAGAAAAGGCGACGCGCTGATCTTTGCTGTCAATCAGCGGCCGGTCAAAGGCGTGCGCAGTGATTATCGGGTGACCATGCGCCACGGCGTCAGCCGATTGCACAGCGGAAAACGGCATACTCTGGGCATCATTTTCCACGACGCGACCTGACGATCATGCAAACCACCTTCGATCTGTTCGCCGACACAGAATCCGAACAACCCCGGCGCGCCGAACAGATCGGCGAGCAATCCTGGGTGCTGCGCGGTTTCGCCCTGCCGCACATCGAGCAGTTGTTACCGGCCCTGGAAGCGATCATCGCCTGCGCCCCGTTGCGTCACATGATGACACCCGGAGGCTTCAGCATGTCGGTGGCCACCAGCAGTTGCGGCGCACTGGGCTGGATCACTGATCGCAGCGGTTACCGCTATTCATCCGAAGATCCAGTGAGCCATCGCCCTTGGCCGGCCATGCCCGAGGCTTTTCGAGAGCTGGCCCAGACAGCGGCGAAACGCGCGGGATTTGCGGAATTCATGCCGGATTCCTGCCTGATCAATCGTTATGTCCCAGGCGCGAAGATGTCGTTGCATCAGGACAAAGACGAAAGTGCCTACGAAGCGCCGATCGTTTCGCTGTCATTGGGACTGCCCGCCACATTCCTGTTCGGCGGTTTCGCGCGCGGCGACAGGAGCCAGAAAATCTCGTTGTTGCACGGCGACATGGTGATCTGGGGCGGCGTCGATCGGTTGCGCTATCACGGCATCCTGCCGGTCAAGCCTGGCCGGCACCCGCGCCTGGGCGAACAGCGCTTCAACCTGACATTTCGCACCGCTGGATAATCCTGAAAAGTTTGACCGCAAGGGTCGGAGTGTTCCGGCTGGCGGCACTGGTTAACCTGACATTCAACAGGTCAACGGACTCTCCATCATGAAAACGCTTTCCATCTCGCTGAACACTGAAGACGATCCACGCTGGGCCGCTGTCCTGGCACGCGACCCTCGGGCGGACGGCCAGTTTGTCTACGCCGTGAAAACCACCGGCATCTATTGCCGCCCCAGTAGCCTGGCGCGCTTGCCGAAACCGCAGAACGTCGAGTTCTTCGAGACCGCCGAAGAAGCCGAAGCCGCGGGATATCGCCCAAGCAGAAGAGTGAACAAGGATCAGACCGAAGTCGCAGCGCAGCATGCCGCCACCGTTGCGGCAGCCTGTCGCCAGATCGAGGCGTCGGACACCTTTCCGGCACTCAATGATCTCGCCAAAGCCGCCGGCCTGAGTGCCTTCCATTTTCACCGTGTTTTCAAAACTGCGACAGGCCTGACTCCCAAGGGGTATGCCGCCGCGCATCGCTCGCGCCGGGTTCGTCAGCGTCTGGCAGACGGCGGCTCGGTGACCGATGCGCTGTACGACGCCGGTTTCAATTCCAACAGCCGCTTCTATGAGGCAGCCGATCGGGTACTGGGCATGAAACCCGGCGATTTCCGGGCCGCCGGGCAGAACAATGACATTCGGTTCGCCGTCGGCCAGTGCTCGCTCGGCGCCATTCTGGTGGCACAGAGCGCACGCGGGATCTGCGCGATTTTGCTGGGGGACGATCCGCACCAATTGGTCTGCGACCTGCAGGACCAGTTTCGCCGGGCCAACCTGATCGGCGCCGATGCCGAGTTCGAACAACTGATCGCTCGCGTCGTCGGCTTCATTGAGGCGCCCGCCATCGGACTCGATTTGCCACTGGACGTGCGCGGCACGGCGTTTCAGGAACGGGTGTGGCAGGCGCTGCGGGAAATACCGGTCGGCAGCACCGCCAGCTACGCGGACATCGCCCTGCGTATCGGCTCGCCAAAAGCCGTGCGCGCAGTCGCTCAGGCTTGCGGTGCCAACAGCCTCGCGGTGGCGATCCCCTGTCATCGCGTTGTGCGCAGTGACGGCAATCTGTCGGGCTACCGCTGGGGCGTGGAGCGCAAGCGCGAATTGCTCGAACGTGAAGGCAAAACCTGACAGTGATCAGCGATTTACATCCACCACCACCCGCCCTCGGAGCTGCCCCGCGAGCAACTTCGGTGCCGCGTCGATCGCTTCGCCGAGGCCGATCTCATGGCTGATCAGTGGCAACAGAGCAAAATCCAGGTCCTTCGCCAGACGATCCCAGGCCTCGATGCGGCGGGCCTTGGGCTGGGTCACGCTGTTGATTCCGGCCAGCGTCACGCCTCGCAAAATGAACGGCGCGACCGAGGCCGGAAAGTCCATGCCCTGAGCCAGACCGCACGCGGCCACGGTGCCTTCGGCCCGGGTGCTGGCGCAGGCATTGGCCAGCGTGTGGCTGCCAACCGAATCGATGACGCCCGCCCAGCGCTCTTTAGCCAGCGGCTTGCCGGGCTCGGACAGGGTGGCGCGATCAATGATTTCGCCAGCGCCCAGGTGCTTCAGGTATTCGTGTTCAGACACTCGACCGGTCGAAGCGACCACGCGGTAGCCAAGCTTGCTCAGCAACGCAATCGCAAAACTGCCAACGCCACCGTTGGCACCCGTCACCAGCACTTCGCCCTGTTGCGGTGTCACGCCGTTGCGCTCCAGCGCCATGATGCACAGCATCGCCGTGTAGCCCGCCGTGCCGATGGCCATGGCTTGCGCAGCGGTGAATGCCTTGGGCAGCGGAATCAACCAGTCACCGTTCAGTCGCGCCTTCTGCGCCAGGCCGCCCCAGTGGTTTTCGCCGACGCCCCAGCCGTTGAGCAGCACCGCGTCGCCAACCTTGTAGTCTGGGTGTGAGCTGACTTCGACGATGCCCGCCAGATCGATCCCCGGCACCATCGGAAACTTGCGCACCACCGGGCTGCTGCCGGTGATCGCCAGGCCGTCCTTGAAGTTCAGCGTGCTGTACGCGACATCCACTGTCACATCGCCCTGCGGCAATTGCTCGTCGCTGATTTCTTGCAGGTTGGCGCGATAACCGCTGTCGTCTTTGTCGATCAGAATGCCTTTGAACATGACTGCCTCTTACCGGTGAAATTCAGGATGTCGAGGCATTGGAATAGCACATTGCAACATTTTGCCCCACTCGACCTTTAGCCAATCGGGACCGAACACCGAGCCAGCGCCTGTTGTTCAAGCTACAAATCTGTGCTGGTCATGGGGGGTGGCTTTGCGTTAAAAAACCGGCTGCTACCGTCCCTGCCCTGTTTTGTCGTCGGAGAAGCTATTCCATGAGTCAATGGCCTGATACCCGCATTCTTGACCTGTTCGGCATCGAACTGCCGATCATCCAGGGCCCCATGGCCGGTGCCACGAATTCATCGATGGTCATCGCGACCTGTAACGCCGGTGGCCTCGGTTCAATGCCGGCGGCGATGCTGACCATCGAACAACTGCGCGAAGAACTGAAGACCATTCGCCAAGGCACGAACAAGCCGTTCAACGTCAACTTTTTCTGCCATCAACCTCCGGCCGCCGATGAGCAAAAGGCCCGTGACTGGAAAAACCTGCTGGAACCCTACTATCGCGAACTGGGTGTCGATTTCGATGCACCAACGCCAGTATCCAATCGCGCGCCCTTCGATGCCGCTGCCTGCGAAGTGCTGGAAGAGTTTCGCCCAGAAGTGGTGAGCTTTCACTTTGGCCTGCCGGATAAATCCTTGCTGGATCGGGTCAAGGCCACTGGTGCAAAAATCATCTCGTCGGCAACCACCGTCGACGAAGCGATCTGGCTCGAGCAGAACGGTTGCGACGCGATCATCGCCATGGGTTACGAGGCCGGCGGCCATCGCGGGATGTTTCTCAGCGAGGACCTGAGCAGTCAGGTCGGTACGTTTGCGCTGGTGCCGCAAGTGGTCGACGCGGTGAATGTACCGGTGATTGCAGCCGGTGCGGTTGCCGATGCGCGCGGCGTGGCGGCCGCGTTCATGCTCGGCGCTTCGGCTGTTCAAGTCGGGACGGCGTATCTGTTTACCCCGGAAGCGAAAGTCAGCGCGTCGCACCACAAGGCCTTGCGCACCGCCAAGGAAAGCGAGACCGCGGTGACCAATCTGTTTACCGGGCGTCCGGCGCGGGGGATTCTCAATCGGGTGATGCGCGAACTGGGCCCGATGTCGGACAAGGCCCCGGCTTTTCCGCTGGCTGGCGGTGCCTTGATGCCGCTGCGTGCGAAGGGCGAAGCAGATTTCAGCAACCTCTGGGCCGGCCAGGCCTTCACGCTCGGCAAAGACCTCGGCAGCGCTGAACTGACCCGGCAACTGGCTGAAGGCGCACTGGCAAAACTGGCGCGATGATAAACCCCACCGGGTGAGGAACGCGGCGCCTCCACCCGGTTTCACAGCAGCGCTTCCTGTCTGGCGGCATTTCGCTATATATTTCGCTATACAGCGTCTCATGCTCTCGCATCGGCGCAGTCTGCCTCTTCAATAACAACTGCCCACTGCACTTGCCACTCACGGAGCCGTTACATGATCAATCGTGTCTCACGTTTTGCCCCTGGCCTGCTCGCGGCATTCGCCATCGGTGCCGCTCAGGCCGACGAAGTGCAAGTCGCTGTCGCGGCCAACTTCACTGCACCGATCCAGGCGATTGCCGCGGATTTCGAAAAGGACACCGGGCACAAACTGGTCGCTGCATATGGCGCCACCGGTCAGTTCTACACCCAGATCAAAAACGGCGCGCCGTTCGAAGTATTCCTCGCGGCCGATGACACCACCCCTGAAAAACTCGAAAAAGAAGGCGACACCGTCAAAGGTTCACGCTTCACCTACGCCATCGGCACCCTGGCGCTGTGGTCGGCCAAGGAAGGTTACGTCGATGCCAAAGGCGATGTTCTGAAGAAAAACCAGTACCAGCACCTGTCCATCGCCAACCCGAAAGCTGCACCTTATGGCCTGGCCGCCACTCAGGTGCTGGAAAAACTGCAACTGACCGACGCCACCAAAGCCAAGATCGTCGAAGGCCAGAACATCACTCAGGCCTACCAGTTCGTGTCCACCGGCAACGCCGAGCTGGGCTTCGTCGCCCTGTCGCAGATTTTCAAGGACGGCAAGGTCAGCAGCGGCTCGGCGTGGATCGTGCCGGCGAGCCTGCACGACCCGATCAAGCAAGACGCGGTGATCCTCAACAAGGGCAAGGGCAACGCCGCCGCCAAGGCGCTGGTTGATTATCTCAAAGGCCCGAAAGCCGTTGCGGTCATCAAGTCCTACGGTTATCAACTGTAAATGGCGCTGACGAGTGCCGATTTCGCGGCGATCTGGCTGACCCTGAAGCTGGCGTCCCTGACCACCGTTATCCTGCTGGTCATCGGTACGCCGATTGCCCTGTGGTTGTCGCGCAGCCGTTCCTGGCTGCGCGGCCCCATCGGCGCGGTTGTCGCGCTGCCACTGGTGCTGCCACCGACGGTCATCGGTTTTTATCTGCTGCTGGCGCTCGGCCCCAATGGCTTCATTGGCCATTTCACCCAGTGGCTGGGGCTCGGCACCTTGACGTTCAGCTTCACTGGCCTGGTGATCGGTTCGGTGCTCTATTCCATGCCGTTTGTGGTGCAGCCCTTGCAAAACGCCTTCTCCGCGATCGGCACTCGGCCACTGGAAGTGGCCGCGACATTGCGCGCCAATCCCTGGGACACCTTTTTCAGCGTGATCCTGCCTCTGGCTCGCCCCGGTTTCATCACCGCGGCAATCCTCGGTTTCGCCCACACCGTCGGCGAATTCGGCGTGGTGCTGATGATCGGCGGGAATATTCCCGACAAGACCCGGGTGGTTTCCGTACAAATCTACGACCACGTCGAAGCCATGGAGTACGCGCAGGCGCACTGGTTGGCCGGGGCGATGCTGGTGTTTTCGTTTCTGGTGTTGCTGGCGCTGTATTCCAGCCGCAAGCCCCGCGCGGGCTGGAGCTGATCGATGATTGATGCACGTCTGAAACTGACCTGGCCGGGCTTCAGCCTCGATGTTGACCTGCAACTGCCCGGGCGTGGCGTGACGGCACTGTTTGGTCAGTCCGGCTCGGGCAAGACCACCTGCCTGCGCTGCATCGCCGGGCTCGAACGCGCGCCGCAAGCTTTTATCCGCATCAATGACGAGGTCTGGCAGGACAGCGAAAAAGGCATTTTCGTACCGCCGCACAAACGCGCGCTCGGTTATGTGTTTCAAGAAGCCAGCCTGTTTGCGCACCTGTCGGTGCTGGCCAATCTGCAGTTCGGCCTCAAGCGCATCGCCAAGTCACAGCGCCGGGTCGACATGACCCAAGCCACCGAACTGCTGGGGATCGGCCATTTGCTGGATCGTCACCCGCAGCACTTGTCGGGCGGCGAGCGTCAGCGTGTCGGCATCGCCCGCGCATTGTTGACCAGCCCCACATTGCTGTTGATGGATGAGCCTTTGGCGGCCCTCGACAGTCAGCGCAAAAGGGAAATCCTGCCCTACCTGCAACGCCTGCATGACGAACTGGAAATCCCGGTGCTGTATGTCAGCCATGCTCAGGACGAAGTGGCCAGGCTCGCCGATCACCTGGTGCTGCTCAACGACGGCAAAGCGCTGGCCAGCGGCCCGATTGGCGAAACCCTGGCACGGCTCGATCTGCCGCTGGCCATGGACAATGACGCCGGAGTGATCATCGAAGGCCAGGTCAGCGGCTACGATGCCGACTATCAATTGCTCACCCTGCAACTGCCGGACTCGCCACTGAACATTCGCGTGACCCACGCGCCCATGACGACGGGTCAGAGCCTGCGTTGCAAGGTACACGCGCGCGACATCAGCCTGACCCTGCAAAACAGTGAGTTCAGCAGCATCCTCAATCGCCTGCCGGTCACGGTCGTCAGCGAGCAACCGGCGGATAACGCCGCGCACGTGCTCATTCGCCTCGATGCCGGCGGGACACCGTTGTTGGCGCGCATCACTCGCTATTCACGGGATCAGCTTGGCGTGCATCCGGGCCAGTCATTGTGGGCCCAGATCAAGGCCGTCGCGGTGCTGGCGTAAACCCGCGGGCACGTCCGTCATGGCGTGCGGTCAATGGCTTTAACAGCCTGATTTGCCGCGAAGGAAGTCCGCCATGCCCGATACTGCGCTCACCGAAGTATTACCTTCGGACCTTCATTACGTCGATGACACGCAGCCCGGCATCACCCGCAAAAAGTTGCGCGGAAAATTCGCCTACTTCGATCCCGAAGGCCAGCGCATCACCGATCCTGACGAGATCAAACGCATCAACGCGCTGGCCGTTCCACCGGCCTACACCGACGTGTGGATTTGCGCCGACCCGCGCGGCCATCTGCAAGCCACCGGACGCGATGCCCGTGGGCGCAAGCAATATCGCTATCACCCACGCTGGCGCGAAGTGCGCGACGCCGACAAGTATTCGCGTCTGCGCGAATTCGGCCTGGCGCTGCCCAAGCTGCGTAAACAGCTGGAGGCACTGCTGGCATCGCCCGGATTCAGTCGCGACAAAGTCATGGCAACCGTTATCACACTGCTCGACGCCACGCTGATCCGCGTCGGCAATACGCAATACGCGCGGGACAATCGCTCCTACGGCCTGACCACCCTGCGCAGCCGGCATGTCGAAGTCAACGGCAGCGCGATCCTGTTCCAGTTTCGCGGCAAGAGCGGCATCGAACATCAGATCACAGTGAAGGACCGGCGCCTGGCGCGAATCATCAAGCGCTGCCTGGAAATTCCGGGGCAGAACCTGTTTCAGTATCTGGACGAAAATGGCGAGCGGCATACGGTCAGTTCTTCTGACGTCAACACCTACCTGCAAACCCTGACCGGCGCGGACTTCACCGCCAAGGATTATCGGACCTGGGCCGGCAGCGCCCTGGCGTTGGCGGTTCTGCGGGAGCTGCGATGGGAGTCCGAGGCCGAAGCCAAGCGGCATGTGGTCGAGATGGTGAAGGGTGTCGCCCGCCAACTGGGTAACACGCCGGCGGTCTGTCGAAAATGCTACATCCACCCGGCGGTGGTGGAACACTTCATGCTCGGCGCCCTGACCGAGTTGCCGAAACCGCGCATTCGCAAGGGCCTGCGCAAGGAAGAAGTCGCGCTGGCGCTGTTCCTTGAACGGATGGTCGAACAGGCAGACGCGCCTTGAAGCCTGCGACCGTCTCGACTAGGCCACGCCCTCCTACCTCCCCAGGACGACCGCAGAAGTGAACAACCAAGCCTTCAAAAATGTAATCGCGACACGCCGCTCATGGTGTTTGTCAGTGTTCACGACATTTTTTGGAGGTGGGCCTTGTGGCGAGCGAATCCTGCGCAGCTGTTGCTGCTGGATGAACCGACCCATCATCTGGTTCTGCCTTCGGTGGACGCATTCAAGCGGGCATTGCGGACATTTCCGGGCGCCATTGTCGTCGTTTCCCACGATCAGGACTTCCTTGAGGCGTTGAATCCGACTCACCACCTGCGCTGGCAGCGATCAGGCTGGCGACTGTACCCGACGAACTGACTTGTCTATTTTTTGCACGATTGTTCAGGCCTTCTATAGTTGATCTGGTAGGAATCAGCTGCGGTGACGCCATGGAAGACATATTCGTCGTGAAGCGCTGCAACAAGATCGTCATCCACGGCCGGCGCGCCGGAGAAACGCTCCATGAGCCCGCCGAAGCGTTGGGCTGGTATCGCATCCGCGACACGCGAACCGGTGGTTTCATCGGCGATGGCTACGACCGGGAAGAAGACGCCCACAAGGAATGTCATCGGCTCAATGCCGCCAGCTCGCGAGTGTCCGCCGCCGAGTCGTCGGGCTGATAGCGGTCATTTACGGGTCTATACTCAAAATCAGCTGAAGGAGCAGCGCCCCAACGGCAGAAAGCTCGCCCCCAGCGGGCTTTTTGCTGCCACCGAGCGGATCAATGAACGGAGGTGCTCCATGTCCGAAAAAGAGTCCATCACCACTCTCCTTACCTTGCTCGAGGCCCGGGAGGCGCGTCTCGCGGCAGCCTGCAAAGAGATCGCCGACTGGGTCGATCATCAAGGCGGACACCCTACCGCCCTGCGCATCCGCGACCGGCTGAACGATATCGACAAGGACACCCCCCTGATTCGCAGTACTTTGTCGTCGCTCAAGCCTATTGATCGGCCGCTGCCACGCTTCAGGTAGGTCAACGATTCGCCTGCATGGAAGAACGCCCTTGGTCGTGGAAGGTCAAACCCTTTACACGTCACCAAGGAGACGTCTCATGGTCATTCATTTCAAAGTAGACGGGCATCTGGCCTGTGGGCACAAGGGCAACAACCTCTCCTCCAGCAGCGAACTCAATCGAGTGAAATGCCGCAGCTGCCGCAATACTGATGCGTACAAGGATGCCCGCAAAGATCAGCGCAATGCGGCGCGGCGTGCGAATCGCCACTCCAGAGCGGCCCACACGGCGTCCAACTGGCGTTCGGAATGGATCGAGCGGTTAACCGAAATGGCAGGGCTTCAGCGTTTGCCCAGAGGATTTAGCGGACAGGGGTTTGTCTGAACAAAAAAAGGGCCGATTGAATCGGCCCTTTTTGCTATTCGCTAAATACCCTTACGACCCGAGCCCGACGCTTACTTCGCTTGCATCACCTGGCAAACCCCATGGGCTTTGTTTTTGCCTGTATACGAAACATCAGGTGAGCCGTCGGGCATGATCGTCAGTGAGATAGTCACCCCGCTGCCTTTGGCCTCAAAGGCGTTATCGTTGAATTTCTTCAGTTTCCCTTCTTTGCCATTGATGTAAATAGGGCCACCCTTGTCTGCGTGGACCTCAATGTTTCCAGGGCATGTGGCGTTCAGCAGCAGGATCTGCGCTTGAGCCAGGCCTGAAGACATCAACAAAATGCCCAATAGCAGTCGCTTCATCATCAGTGTCCTTTGTTGGGTTGAGCGAGAAAGAAACACTAGCTCAATTCGTGCTCAATGCCGAACAGTCCGTATGAAACAGAAAGGAAAAAGTGTTGGTTGCGAGGTGAAACGTCGAAAGGAGTTTTTCATTGCGGAAAAACAAAAGGGCTTGCATGAGGTATCTCATGCAAGCCCTTGATATTCATGGTGCCCGAAGCCGGAATCGAACCGGCACGCCCTTACGAGCGGGGGATTTTAAGTCCCATGCGTCTACCAGTTTCGCCATTCGGGCGGTAGCGCGGTGTTGCTTTACTCTGATCACGATTCACAGTCCCGACAGGAACTGCACGTCGGCGGCAGAGGGGGAAATATATACATCACTTCCCGGTGAAGCAAGTTTGCAGTTGCCGTTTCAAAGACTAAATCTTTCCGTGCAACGCAAATAAAAAAGCTCCGTAAATCATGGATCTACGGAGCTTGTTTAGAGTGGAGGCCGAGGTCGGAATCGAACCGGCGTAGGCGGATTTGCAATCCGCTGCATAACCATTTTGCTACTCGGCCTCAAAACATTTGCTGTCAGTAGCGCAACAACAAACGCTGTACAAACTGGAGCGGGAAACGAGACTCGAACTCGCGACCCCGACCTTGGCAAGGTCGTGCTCTACCAACTGAGCTATTCCCGC
>NZ_JBJXHJ010000030.1:0-53130 GCF_046487845.1 Pseudomonas sp. PHC1 | reverse complement strand
GTTTGCTCGCACGAACATCATCAACCAAATCGGCGTTCTTGTTTCTATGTTTCCCGGGATTCCGTGAAGAACCAAAACAAAGCCCCTGCAGAAATGCAGGGGCTTTGTTGTTTCTGGAGGGTGTGTTTTCCACTCCAAATGAAAAGCCCCCGACAGCCATCACTATCGGGGGCTTTTCTTCAACCTTACGCAGCCTCAACCGAAAGCAAAATCCGGCGCCCAAGCTGCTGCAATGCACGCTCGACATTCTCTATCTTGGAGTGGTGCAGGAAATCAACTAACCGATCTACCTGGGGTCGTTGCACACCCAAGCGTCGTGCCAGTTCAGCTTTGCTTATCCCAGACTCCAAAAGCGTATTCCAGAGCCCAACCTTTGCCGCAGTCAGTATAGGCAGACGCAATACCGCGTCACCTTCCTGCTCCCCCGCATCACCTGTCGGAATCAACCGGCGATCATCAACGTAAATCGACAATGCCGTTTCCATCGCATCAATGACGCCGTCGAGTGCTTCCTCGAGGGTATCGCCAGCGGCGTGCATCTCTGGAATTTCTGCGCAGGACAACCAGACACTGCTCGGCTCCTCGTGGACTTCCAACGCATATTCGAACATCACGTTTCCTCTCATGGGGTACAGCTGGGCCTCAATCCTTGAGGCCCAGCTGTTTGATTATCGATTTTCTCAACCCTTCGCCCATCTCCTTGGCTCCGTGGTCGGGAAAGACAGTTGATCTGCCATTCAAGGAGACCTTGAAATGGCTGCCCTTGCCGGTTTGAAACTCAACGCCTTGGGCTTTCAACCATCGCCGAAACTCGCTGTACTTCATGTGCATCACTTGCTGTTTCGGTAGAGCGAATGTGCAACATATCTGTTACGCATGCAACATAACTGTTGCACCGCACATCTGGAACACCGCTAGCCTCCGCCACCACCTGGCCACGATTGCGCTCCCCCCTCCCCCACGCTACCGTCAATCCCGTCGCTGCCAATTCAGCGACCGGGCCTGATAACCCGCGTAAGATACAGGCGCACCAGCGCCCCAACCCACGTTTGCCGGCGTTTTTTTGTGCCTGCATTTCCGTGCAATGGCGGCTGTGCGTGGGAGGCTTTCGAGCCTGCCGGGTTCCTGTATCTCCGGTTTATCAGCCTGCGCATAGCTGCCACCCATTCGCCTGATAACGAATTGGCAGCCCTCATTTGATACAGGGAGTTTCACAAATGATTAGCATCGATCCGTCCAAAGTCTGCCCTTTCCACCAACCAGCCAACGGTAGGTGAAGCCATGACCAACCCTCACGATCTGAAAACCCTCGGCCTCACCCATTTTTCCTTTCAGTCCAACCACGCACTCTTCCGCACCAACTCCGGCGTCCCGGTCGTCACCGCCCTCTCCCACGCCTCCCATCTGCTGCACATTTCCAAACTGCTCACGTCAGATACTTCTGCCGCCAACGACCCGGAACTCCACGCCTGCGCCTCGCAATATTTGCAGGAGTTGAGCAAGGCGCTGGTCGACGACGCGGTCAAAGTGCTGAGTCCAGATCCGTAAACCGTCGCCCACAAAAAAGCCCTCGCATCGCTGCAAGGGCTTTGTGTTACCGGATCAATCAGTGCCCAGCGCTCTGCCCGCCATCCACATGCAGAATCTCGCCAGTCACAAACTTCGCGTTATCGAGATACACCACCGCCTGCGCAATGTCATCGATCTCGCCCATGTGCCCAACCGGATGCAGCGCGCCCAGTGCCGCGTGGGTTTCCTCGCCATGCATTGGCGTCTTGATGATGCCCGGCGAGACCGCGTTCACCCGGATGCCGCGCTTGGCGTATTCGATGGCCAGGGATTTGGTGGCGGCGTTGAGGCCGCCCTTGGTCAGCGAAGCGAGGACCGAGGGCACGCCGTCGATGGCGTGGTCGACCAGGCTGGTGGTGATGTTGACCACGTGGCCCTTGCCTTGTTTTTCCATCTCGGCGATGGCCAGTTGGGTGATGTAGAAGAAGCCGTTGAGGTTGACCGACAGCACCGCCGCGTAATCTTCCGGGGTGTAGGCGGTGAACGGTTTGGCGACGAAGATGCCGGCGTTGTTGACCAGGGTGTCGATGCGGCCGAAGCGTGCAACGCCTTCGCTGATCACGCGTTGAGCGGTGGCAGGGTCGCCGATGTCGCCAGCGATGGTCAGGATCTGCGGGTCGTTCGACGGTTTGATCGAGCGCGAGGTGGCGACGATGTTGTAGCCCAGTTCACGGAAGGCCTTGACCATGCCTTCGCCCAGACCTTGGGAGGCGCCAGTGATGACGACGGTTTTTTTCGAATTGCTCATGATGAAATCCTCAATCAATAAGTGGGTGTTGAATCAGGCGCTAGCCAGTTGTTTCAGCATTTGTTCGTAGTACTCGACCGATTGCGAACCGGACACCAGGTGCTTGCCGTTCAGGATCAGCGCGGGCACCGAGTTGATCCCGTGCTGCCGGTAAAACGCCTGCAGTTGCCGCACTTCGCTGGCGAATTCATCGTTGGCCAGCACCTTGCGGGCCCTCGCCGCATCCAGCCCCGCTTCGGTCGCCAGACGGATCAGCGTCGGGTGATCGTTGGGGTTGTCACCGTCGCGGAAGTAAGCGCGCAGCAGGATCTTTTTCAGCGCAATCTGCCGCCCTTCCTGCGCCGCCCACATCAGCAAGCGATGGGCATCGAAGGTGTTGTGAAAGTGCGTGCGTTTCTCCAGGTCGAACTCGAAACCGATGGCCTTGCCGCGTTCGATCTGCATCTTCTTGCCGGCGGCGACGTCTTCGGCGGTGCGGCCGTATTTGCGCATCAGGTGCTGCACGGCCGGTTCGCCTTCGGCGGGCATGTCCGGGTTGAGTTCGAAGGGCTTGTAGGTCAGCTCCACCGAAACCTCGCCGGCCAGATTGCCGATCGCCTGCTCCAGCGCCGTCGCCCCAAGTGCGCACCAGGGGCACACCACGTCGGAAACGAAATCGATGGTCACAGTCGGGGTCATGACTGGCCCCGTTCCGCCAGCTGTCGGCGGTATTCGGTAGTGGTGATGCCGGCGTAGCCCCAGTTATCGGTGTCGACTTCTTCGATCACGATGTGGGTCAGGTCCGGGCGTTTGTTGAGGACGCGTTCCAGGGTTTCAGTGATTTCGGCGATCACCTGAGCTTTCTGCTCACGGGTAACGCCGTCGCGGGTGATGCGTACGCTGACAAATGGCATGACGACTACTCCAGTGACCTGCCCTCGGGATGATGGTCAGGTGTTGGAGCTCAATGTAGGCGCGTGCCGGGAGGGGAAAAAGTAGGGGTGGGGTACTTCATTTGTGAGGTGGTGTAATGAATAGCCTGTAAAAATCGCGCCAAAATTCCTTTGGAAAAACCCGCAGACGCACCCAAACCGTGCACTTTTTTTGACCCCAATCACCCCCACGTCACCAAAAACCCCGATCCTGTGTCAGCCTCCAGCCATCGGCGGGGGAATCAATTCGCTACTAATTGCGCGACAACTATGCTCAGGTACAGGAATATAGCCGGCAAATGGCGCCGTTCAGGCCGTCACGTACACAACAATACCCAGCCCACTTCAGAGGGCATTACCCATGGATAGCAGAACCTTACGCAACCTCATGCGCATCGTGCAGACCGGCTCGTTGTCGGCCGCAGCCGAGCACTCGTGTCTGACTGTGCAGGCCCTGGCCGCACAGTTGAACAAGGTCGAAGAGCAGTTCGGTTTCCGCTTGTTTAGACGATCCAACAAGGGGCTGACGCTGACGCCGCAAGGCACGGAGCTGACGCCCTATATGGACAGAGTGCTGATTGCCACGCGGCAGATGGAAGAGAAAGTCGAAGCCTTGAAGGTGCCGGGACAGCGCACGTTGAAAGTGGCGTTGAACACCACGCTGGCGCCGGACTTCAACCGGCGAATGATCGGACGCCTGATCGAGGTGTTTCCCGACTACCAGATGGAATTCAGCTACGCCGAGTCGATGGAAAACCTCAGCAAACTGAAGAACGAGGACTTCGATCTGGCGGTGCTGATCGGCCCGCAGCGTCCGGGCTTGCCGAGCATTGTCCTGCCGGAAGTGCAGGTGCAGGTGGTCGGCGCGCATTGCGGTCAGGAGAATGATCCGCTGACGTTGCTCGGCAACAAGTTTCAGGTGCGTCCAGCAGAAGATTGCCCGTATTCCCACAGCTTTTTGCGTTTTCTCGACGCCGGGCTGGGCAATCACGAGAACAGTCAGCGCACGATCTATTCCTGCAGCGAAACGCTGACCCTGTCGCTCATCACCCAGATGGACGCGGTCGGCATGGTCTCCCGCGAGGCCGCGCAGAAGAACGGCCTGACGATTTTCCCGGGATTCGAGGATTTCCTCGAAGTGCGCCTGGCGGTGAACAACCCGGATCTGTCCGGCCAGGCGTTGAACGACGTGGTCGATCTGCCGCTACATGAACGAACCGAGCGCAATGTACGCAGCCGTCCCAACCGCCACACTGAGAAAGAGGTTTTTGCTGAAATACGCACATAACAGCGTCGGAATCGCTGCATAGAATTCCGGGCGATCGAGCTGTATGTGCTGATCCTTGATCAACAAGGGTGTCAGGCTGATCGCAGCGACGATCGCCACTGGCAGGTATTCCAGCGCGCGGGCGACGAAGGGCGGCCAGTGCTCGGTATTGACCTGCAGCGGCAGGGCCCGTGGCAGGAAGGTCACGGCCATCATCAGCGCGACCACCAGGATCAGGAACGTTTGGTCAGGCATACACCCACTCCGCAGCCCACAAACGTGGCGATAAAAACGTTGAATGGCGAGCTGCCCACCAGGCTCAGTGCGCCCATGCAAACCACCGCGGCCAGGGCAGCAATGAGTTTGTTGCGGGTGTTACACAACGAGACCAGCACGTAGAGCATCATCGCGGTCAGCGCGTAATCGAGCTGGTATTTGATCAGGTGCGAGGCGTACTGCGCACACAGAGCGCCGAGCAATCCGCCGATCACCCAGGAGGTGTGGCAGAACAGGTTGAAGCCGATCAGATAGCGGACGTTCACCGGTGCCCCGGTGCCCAGTTTGACGCTGTGGAAGGCGAACGATTCATCGGTCAGGCCGCCGGCGTAGCACCAGCGCTCCATGCGGCTCAGGCCCAGCGCCCGCAGGGCCTTCGCCATGTAGACCGACATCAGCATGTGCCGCGCATTGATCAGAAACGTGGTCAGCACGATGGTGGTCAGTGACGCACCGCTGCTGATCAACGCCAGCGCCGCAAACTGCGAAGCGCCGGCATACACGAACAGACACATGGCCACCGGCAGCCACAGCGGCAGCCCGGCATTGACCGCCATGAGCCCGAACACGAACGACACGGTGAAGTAACCAGCCACCACCGGGCTGGCTTCGGCAAAGGTGCGCGATGGCTGACGGTCGACCATCAGCGGCGCACTGCCGGATGTTTCATTCATAGATCCCTCTCAAATGTCCGCTCGCCGTGAGGTTCGCAAAAACCCTGGGCCGTCCAGAAACGCTTGCCCGCGAGGTTAGCATCGTCGACGAACAGAAACATCCGCAGCACACCGACCCGTTTCATGTCGGCCGACGCTGCTTCCACCAGCCGCTGGCCCACACCCTGACTGCGGTAGCGCAGGCTGACCGCCAGATGGTTGATCGTGCCGCGACTGCCGAGCATGCCGCCCAGCACCGCACCGACGATTTCGCCTTCCACATCGAAGGCGAGATAGGCCGTGGTGGTCTTCTGGATCAGCACGCCGCGCAGGCATTTGGCGTCCTGCCATTCACAGAACGACACTTCGTCGAACTGGCGGAAGAAGCGCTCCATGCGCTGCGCGTCCTTGGCCGTCGCGCGCCGCAGCACCACCGGCGTCGAGCATTCGAGGCCGTCGATTGGGGTGATCTGATTAGCGAACAATGTCGAAAGCGGTCCCGGGCCGCGAGAAGGAAATCGCCAGGATCTGCCGGTACGCCATGGCGTGGGAGTGAGTGTTGCGTGCCGGTGTCACGTAGTGACGCATGTCGCGGTCGAGGAAGTAGGTGGTGTCGAGGATTTCCTGGTAGGTGGTCGACGCCAGTTGCTGCTCGTGAATGTCGTACAGGCGACTTTCGGCGCCCTCGACATTGTTGCGCCCCCAGAAGTGCACGCCGCTGAACGGGTAACCGTCGCAGTGAATCCCTTCCGGCGTAATTTCCAGTTGTTTGCCGGGCTTGATCTCGATGCGGATCTGATGGATCTGGCACTGCCAGATTTCATCGTGCAGCTCTTCCGGCAACACGCTTTTGTACACTTCGAAATCGGTGTCGATCAGGCTGCGCATCACCGGCGAGCTGATGACTTCGTCCGAGAAGTCCTGGAAGTGCCGCACCACGCCGCCCACATAGCTGTTGTTGGCTTTGGACTGTACGTACGCGCGATGTTCCAGTTGCTTGAGTTCACGAGTCTTGGGGTTGTATTCAAAGTCGCTGTAACGACGGTAACGCATGCCGGCTTCGGCCTGACCGTAGTAACTGTCAGGCTCCATGTTTTCCCAACTTTTGGTCAGTCTGACGAAGTCGGCGAAATGACCGTAGAGATTGAAGTCAGCACCCTGCACATTGGCGTATTTGTCGCGCCGTAGCGATTCGCCCACTTCTCTGGTTAAAACGATCATTACCAAATTCTCCGCTGCATTGAGCGGCCTAATCTATTAGGTGGAGAATTTGCGTCCATGAGAAAGAATTTCAGGCATTTAAAGCCCTGTTTGAAACGCGATTTGAAACGGCTTGAAAGTGCATTTCAAATGACAAAAACACGGGTTTTTATGCTGTTTTCGCGAAAAACGTCAAAAAAAAACCCCGAACCAGTCGGGGTTTTTCTGACGCGTTTCGCGGGTCAACCGATCATCAGAAGATGTTGATCGGGTAATCCACGAACACACGCAATTCGTTGCCGCTGACGTTGTACTCGCTGGATTTCTGCGACACACGCAGGATCGAGCTGCGCAGCTTGATGCTCAGGTCTTTGGCCGGGCCACTTTGCACGACGTACTTGAACTGGTTGAAGATCTCACGCTCAGTGCCGCCTTCGCTGGTGGACGTGGTGATGTTGTCGCCACGCACGTACGCGAAGTTGTAGCTCAGACCCGGTACGCCGAACGCCGTGAAGTCCAGACCGTAACCCAGCTGCCAGCTGCGCTCGTCTTCAGCGTTGAAGTCGGACCAGTAGGAGTTCGCCAGGTAGATGGTGTTGCCACCGTCACCCACGCGACCTTGTTCTTTCTGGTAGCCGCCATAGGCATAGCCCAGGTTGCTGTCGCCGGTGGAACGCTGGTGCGCCACGGTGAACGAGTGCGGGCCAGTGGCGAAGGTCGCTGCCAGGCTCCAGATCTTGTTGTCATCGCCGGTCACACCGTTTTCGCGGACATAGGAGTTGTCCAGCTTGGTGCGGTAACCGTTGAAGTCCAGGGTCAGGGACTGATCCTTGTCGATCGGGAACACGTAGTTGGCGTTCACGTATTGTTTCTTCAACACGTCTTCGACGTCGGAAGCGTACAGCGCTGCCTTGAACTGTTCGGTGAACTGGTAGCTGCCGCCCAACACGTTGATCGACTTCAGACCACCGCTGTCACGACCTTCGGCGCTCTTGCGCGATTCGGCGGTGAAGCGACCGGCATTCAGCTCCAGACCTTTGATCTCTTTGGAAGTGATCAAGGTACCGGTATAGCTTTCCGGCAGCAGACGCACGTTGTCGTAGCTCAGCACCGGCAGAGCCGGCATCTGGTCGCCGTAAGTCAGGACGGTGTTGGAGATACGAAATTTGACGGCTGCACCGCCCTTCGACAGGTCATGAGCGGCTTTATCGCTCGAGCCCGGCGGATGATCGCCCTGCTTGAAAAAGTCGATACCCTGCGCGCCGGTACGACCTTCGCCACCGTCCAGACGCAGCGCGTACAGACCGAAAGCGTCCACACCAACACCCACGGTGCCTTGGGTGAAACCGGACGAGAACGTACCAATGGCCGCCTGGCCCCACTCGGCTTTATCTGGACGACCGTCTTTGTAGTCACGATTGATGTAGGCATTGCGCAGCAGCACTTTGAGGCTGCTGTCTTCAACAAAACCCTTGGACTCGGCCTGGTCGTTAGCCATGGCCGAAGTGGCACTCAACATCCCCAGTGCGATCAAACTGATTCGCTTGTTCAACATTTTGTTTTCCTTATTACGGGTTGAAACGCGCTGTGTCGAACGGCTGAAACGGCGCTTGGTGCACTCTTTTATTCACCCCGAAACAAAAAGACCCGCTCAAGATACTGTCATGGCGGGCCTGCTCCTGATTTTGTGTCATGGCGGTTAGCCACAGGCGTTGGGCCGAATCGTAGCCGCGCCCTCAACAACGTGTCAATTTCAAGAATCGTCTTTAAATAGGCGAAAAACGTCTAAAAAAAGTAAATTTTGCGATGGCTTCGTGCACGGATTTGCCAGCAGTCAGGGATTTTGATGCGGGATTACGCGCAACCATCGAGGCCACAAACCGGCAGGGTTTCAGTCCCTCGCGCAGGTGTAAACGACTCGTTCAACCATTGGGCGAAGGCTTCTGGTTTGCCGAGCCACGGCCCGATATCAACCAATGTGAATTGACCATCCTGTTCCAGTGCGAAAGTTGGAAAACCCTGCCCACCAAGTTTTGCCAACAGGGCGCGGCTGTTCTTTATGTGTTGTTCGGTGTCGACGGACTGCAAGGCGTTCAAGAACATATCGGCGTTGTAGCCCTGCTTCACCGCGTATTCCACAAGCACACTTTCGTCGGCAATTCGGCGCCCCTCGACATAGTGCGCAGTCTGCAAACGCCCCAGCAGTTCCAGGCCACGGCCATCGATTGTTTCGGCTGCCAGCACGGCGGCAATCGGCGGTGCCGAATCAAACACCGCCGTGTGATCGCGTAACAGGCCTTCGAAATAGGCGTCACCAAAAGGCTGACCCGTGTATTCGGCAATGCGCCGGTCATGAGGCATCACGTAATTGCGCAGTTGCGGTGAAACATTCTGGCGGTTGGCACCGGTCATCATGCCGCCGGCGTGGGCGATCACCGGCAGCACTTGCTGTGCGGCGTGCACCAGCGGTTTGGCGCCATAGCACCAGCCGCACAACGGGTCGTAAATGTAGTGAAGGGTCATGGGAATGCTCCGGCTGGAAGGTGGGAAAAATGATGTCGGCACATTAGGCCCTCGGTCGTTACGGAAAAACGCCGGAATGGCTTTCAGTCTGTTTCGGCAATCGGTCAAATCGAGACCGGCTGCCGCCACTTCCAGATCAGGCAGTCAACCTGGTGGGCATTGGCACCTACCGTTTCCGATCCGCGCCCATAAAAAAAGCGCTGCCATCCCGGCAGCGCTTTTTACAATCCCTGTTTGTTCTTCTTATCCTTCCATCACATCCCAGAGTGCTTCCAGTTCGGCCTCGCTGAACAGGCCAGCGGGGTAACGCTCGATCATCATCCGGCGCGGATCAGGTTCCCTGATCTGACGCGTTCCATTGGACTTCAACCAGTGCGCGACAATCTGGAGCGACTCACTGTTGACAGGCATGGGATGCAACGTCCGCTCGCTGATTACGTTCACTTCGGCGTTCATTTCAGCGCTCTCTCCCCGTACATGAGCGGCTACGTTATCCAAGGTTTATGACAGAACTGTTGAAGTTCTCCCCCCTCCCTAGTGCGCCATGAGCGATACAAGAGCTATGCCAATGTCTGGAAACTGCCGACAGGCGGATATAAAGAAACCCGCAGTCCTGACGGGCTGCGGGTTTCTCTTCAAGCGTGGGCAATCAATGACTGCCCGGTCGATTTTTCAATCAACTCAAGCTGTTACATCCGCACTCACTCTTTGTGCGGCGCGGGTTGCTGTTGGGTAAGGCAGTGAATATTGCCGCCTCCCAGTAACAGTTCGCGCCCCGGCACCATCACCACTTCGTGTTGCGGGAACAGGTTCTGCAGGATCTCCCGGGCCGGAGCGTCCATCGGGTCGTCGAAGCTCGGCGCGATGATCCCGCCGTTGACGATCAGGAAGTTCACGTAGGAACCGGCCAGACGCACGCTCGGGTTGCGTTCCTGAGTACCGTCCACCGGGTCCACGCCCGCGCATTCTTCTTCGGTGGCAAACAGCGGCCCCGGAATCGGCATCTTGTGCACCGTGAACGGGCGGCCCTTGGCGTCGGTGCTGCTTTCCAGCACTTTCATGGCGGCCTGGCAGCGCGGGTAGTTCGGATCCTGCGGATCGTCGGTCCAGGCCAGCAGCACTTCGCCCGGACGCACGTAGCAGCAGAAGTTATCCACATGGCCGTCGGTTTCGTCGTTGAACAGGCCATCCGGCAGCCAGATGACCTTGTCCACCGACAGGTTTTCGCTGAGCACCGCTTCGATTTCTGCGCGGCCCAGGTGCGGGTTGCGATTGCGGTTGAGCAGGCATTCTTCGGTGGTGATCAGGGTGCCTTCGCCATCGACATGAATCGAGCCGCCTTCAAGCACGAAGCCTTCGGTGCGATAGCGCGGACTGCGCTCGATCTCGAGGATCTTGCCGCCGACCTGGGAGTCGCGATTCCACGGCGAATACAGGCCGCCGTCGAAGCCGCCCCAGGCGTTGAAGTCCCAGTTCACGCCGCGCACTTCGCCGCTGTTGTTGATCACGAACGTCGGGCCACTGTCGCGAACCCAGGCGTCATCGCTGGACATCTCGACCACGCGGATATTCGGCACGTCGAGGCGAGCGCGAGCGTTTTCGTACTGGCCGGCGGAGACCGCTACGGTTACCGGTTCGAAACGCGCGATGGCCTTCGCCACCGCCGCGTGGGCAGCCTGCGCCGGTTTGCCACCCAGACGCCAGTTGTCCGGGCGTTCGGGCCAGATCATCCAGGTCTGGGTTTGCGGTGCCCATTCGGCCGGCATGTAGAAGCCATCGGCGCGTGGTGTGCTTTTCAATGTGGTCATGTCGATCAGGACTCCAGGGAACCGTCGAGGGTTGTTCAATGCGCCGTACAGGGTACACACGACGGACTATGGCGACTTTATAAACGATAAATATCGACTTTAGAAGCCAAAATAAAAAAGCATTCTCAATTTAACTCGATAAATACCGATACAAATCGGTATTTATCGGTTCCACATCGCCTCAAAGCCCTTCTTCAAGCACCTTCGCCAGCATGTCGACGAAGAAATCCACGCTCTGGCGCGAAGTGACCATCGGCGGCTTGATCTTCAGGACGTTCAGGTAATCGCCGGTCGGCTGCATGAAAATCCCCAGCTCCCGCAGGCGATCGCACAACAGCGTGGTTTCCTCGGTTGCCGGTTCCAGGGTTTCCCGATTGCGGATCAGCTCGACCCCCAGATAGAAACCGGAACCGTGCACCGCACCGACCAGCGGATATTGATCGATGAGTGCCTCCAGCCGGGCCTTGAAGTGAGCGCCGACCACTTGGGCGTTTTCCCAGAGTTTTTCTTCTTCCATCACATCGAGTACCGCCATGCCGATCTGGCAGCTCACCGGACTGCCGCCGGCGGACGAGAAGAAATAGCCCTCGGCCTCCAGCGCCTCGGCGATTTCCCGGCGAGTGATCACGGCGCCCAATGGCTGGCCGTTGCCCATGCCTTTGGCCATGGTGATGATGTCCGGCACCACGCCTTGCTCTTCGAACCCCCAGAAGAAATGGCCCATGCGCCCGTAACCGACCTGCACCTCATCGGCGATGCACACGCCGCCACGGGCGCGAACCATTTCATAGACTTTTTTCAGGTAACCCGGTGGCAGCGAAATCCCGCCCGCATTGCCGTAGACCGGCTCACAGATGAACCCCGCCAGCTGGCGTTTCTGCTCATCGAGCTTCGCCAGATGCTGTTCGACGCTGCGCACGTAATCCGGCGCCGAATCCGCGCCGCGAAATTCGCCGCGATAAGTGTTCGGCGCAGTCACCGCGTGCACCCAGTCCGGGCGACTGCTCAGGGCTTGCGGGTTATCGGCAATCGAGGTCGAGACTGCGTCCGCGCCGACTGTCCAGCCGTGATAGGCCTCCAGCACGCTGATCATGTCGCGCCCACCGCTGGCGGCCCACGCCAGGCGAATCGCCAGATCGTTGGCCTCGCTGCCGCTGTTGACCAGGAACACCCGATCCATGCCCTCCGGCGCCAGTTTCAGCAAACGTTCGGAAAACTCGGCAACGGCGGCATAGTTGAATCGCGAGTTGGTGTTGAGCAGCGACCACTGCCGGCTCGCCACCGCCGCCATGCGCGGGTGACCGTGGCCGAGCACCGCGACGTTGTTGAGCATGTCGAGGTAGGAGCGGCCCTGCATGTCGATCAAGTGATTGCGCCAGCCGCGCTCGATGCGCGGCGGGTCGACGTAATAGTGCTTCTGGGTACGGGCGAAACTGGCGTCGCGACGCGCCAGCAGGGTTGCTGCGTCCAGTTCGGGTTCGGCGTCACAGGCCAGGCCCAGCAGCGCTGCCGGCGAGGGGGACAACGCCTGCCATGCCGCCGCGCGGGTCGGCGTGCAGAACAGCGGTGCTTCAAGCTGTGCGCCACGAATCAACTGCACGATCAACGGGCCGTCCACCGCCCCCAACACCTGGCCTTTGACCAGCGCAGCGCCGCCGTGCAGGGAAGGTTCAACGCCCCACAGGAGCAAGCTCAGTTGCGGCCCCTCGAGTCGCAGCGCGCCGTCGGCTGAAAAGTGCAGCACGCCCGCGAACGGTGCCTCCACCGTCGAACCCTGGGGGACATGCAATTCGACGTGCAGCGGGAACGTCTCTGGTTCATCGGCGCTGTCAGGCCGGGTGCACGACAATCGGTATTGCCCGTATCGGCTGGCCGCCAGACCGTGGATAGCGGCGGCCTCGCTCAACAGGCGCTGATCGATGCCTGGCTGCTCCCAGTTGCCCGCCTCGAAGTGTGCGCTCAACACACCCAGATCGATCAACGCAAATTCGCGCCCGACCAGACCGGGCAACAACGGCGCAAAACCTTCACTGTCGATGGCCGGTAATGTCTGCCCCACCGCCGTGAGAATCGCCGCCTCCATCAATGCCAGCGGCACTGACGTGGCGACCCGGAAGATTTCCCATTCGTGGGTCAGGTTATCGCGGCTGTAGGTATTGCCCGGATCAATGCTGACCTGTTGCTCGCCACTGAGCACCAGCACCGCGGCCCGCGCCACGATCAGCGGCCACAGCGCCAGCAGTTCTTCGTGTTGCAGCGGATTGACCGCGTGATAGGCCTGCACCGCCGGCAGAATCACGAACGGATCGCCTGCGGCGTGATGCAGCAGTGCGGCGCAGGTGACCGACAGGTCGGTAATGCGCCAGGTACGCACCAGATCGCCGAAATCGATAACACCCTGCAACTGCCAGTGCCGCCGGTCGTTGCGCTGCCAGACCACGTTGTCGTCGGTGATGTCCATGTGAATCGCCTGCACCGGCAGCTTCTCCACCAGCGGCTGCAAACGAAGTCTGGCCTGTTCGGCGACCTCGGCGATCAGCGTGCGCTGGCGTTCGTCTTCGATGACCGGCAGCAGGTGCTCGATCAGGGCGCTGGCGTGACGCGCGTCCCATTGCAACGTGCGCTCGAGCCCCGGATGGTCGAACCCGGCCAGGGCCAGATCCATTTCGCCGCAGAGCCGGCCGAACCCGGCGACAACGTCGTGGCCAAGGTGATCGAGCGCCGTCAGCGGCTGGCCTTCGATGTAATCGAGCAGTCGCACGTGCACCGACTCTCCACCGACGTCCAGGGTCAGCAGGTCAGTGCCGTTACTGGCCGCGATCACCCGAGGCACCTTTACCGCGCCGTGCTCGGCCAGGTATTTCAGGCCCGCATGCTGTGCCTGCAGTTCAACCAGCGAATAGTCGCCCCGGCAGATCTTCAACACGAACCGCCCTCGCTCGCTGTCGACCCGGTAATTGAGGTCCTGCTGGCTGCCCAGGGCCTGCAACGTGCCGTTCAGTCCGTAATGCTGCGCCAGCAGATGCCGGGCCTGCTCCACCGAAACCTGAGGGCTGGGCAAACTGGCGCGATGAATCAACGTGGCGAACGACATGGAACGACCCCTGAAATTTTATTAGGCGCCTATATCGCCATTGCTTCGGGCGATAAGCAACCCCCGACCATCCGTCTCCCGGTGCCCTGGGAGGCAGGCGGATTTGCAAGCCCCTCTCGCGCACACCGGCACTTTGCGCAAGAATGTCGGCCATTCACAACCTGCCACTGGAAAACCTCCATGAATGTAATCACCACCGACCTGCCTGGTGTCCTGATCATCGAACCCAAGGTGTTTGGTGACGAGCGCGGGTTCTTTTACGAAAGTTTCAATGCCAAGGCCTTTCAGGAAGCGACCGGTCTCGACACGCAGTTTGTGCAGGACAACCATTCGCGCTCGCAGAAAGGCGTGCTGCGCGGGCTGCATTACCAGCTGGAAAACACCCAGGGCAAACTGGTCCGCGTTACGGCTGGCGAAGTCCTCGATGTCGCCGTGGATATCCGTCGCAGCTCGGCGCATTTCGGTAAATGGGTCGCCGTGCGCCTGTCTGCCGAAAACCATCGCCAATTGTGGGTACCGGAAGGTTTCGCCCACGGTTTTGTGGTACTGAGCGAATTCGCCGAATTCCTCTACAAGACCACTGACTATTACAACCCGTCGTCCGAACGCAGCATTCGCTGGGACGATCCGGATCTGGGCATCGACTGGCAGCTGGACGAAGCGCCAAAACTGTCGGCCAAGGATCAGGCAGCCGCCCTTCTGAAGGACGCCGACGTCTTTTCCTGAAAATCCTGTGTGAATCTTCAGCGCCGCTGCACACCCGGCCACGGGTGCGCAGACTGCGTCGGCAAGCCTAGGCATAATGCGCCTGTACCCACAGGCGCTCGATGCTCATGACTCCACCCCTTCCCCGCCGCCCCCGCTGGCGCAGCCTCGCCCTGCTGGCCCTGTGCCTGGCCCCGTTGCTGTGGCCGCTGGAACACCTGGCCGAGCGCTATTACCGCAGCGAACTGGCCGGACAGAACCGTCAGACCCTCGACCTCTACGTCGCCAACCTGCTGGGCACGCTGCATCGCTATGAAGTGCTGCCGCAAATCCTCGGCGACCTGCCAGCGCTGCGCGCAGTACTCGGGGCGCCGGACGACGGCGTAACCCAGGGCAACGCCAACCGCCTGTTGAAGAACATCGCCGCGCAGACCGGCGCCGAAGTCATGTACCTGATGGACACCAGCGGCCAGACGCTCGCGGCGTCGAACTGGGACAAGCACGACAGCTTCGTCGGCCGCAACTTCTCATTCCGGCCGTACTTCAGCGAGGCCATGGCCGGCCGTCTCGGGCGTTTTTTCGGTCTGGGTACTACCTCTGCCAAGCGCGGCTACTTTTTCGCTGCGGCCGTACGCAGCGGCGAAAAAATCATCGGCGTGCTGGTGATCAAGGTTGATCTGGACCACACCGAAAGCCTGTGGGGCAAAACCCCGGAACAACTACTGGTGACCGACCACAACGGCGTGGTCATCCTTACCTCGCGCCCGGAATGGCGCTTTCGCGCGACTCGCCCCCTGAGTGACGCCGAACGCGCGGCGATTACCGCGATCCAGCCCTACCCGACCCGCGAGCCACGCCCCTTGAACCTGAGCCCGACCGCATGGCTGCCGCAAACCCAGGAGATCGCAGAAACCGGCTGGAGCGTCAGCATCCTCGCCCCGCGCACCTTGATCGACCGACCGGTGCGCACGGTGGTGGCGATCGGCGGCGCCACCTTGCTGGTGGTGATGCTGTTGTTGGGCCTGATGATGCAGCGTCGTCGTCATTACCTGGAACGGATCGCCTTTGAAGCCAAGGCCCGGCGGGAACTCGAAGGCCGGGTTGCCGAGCGCACCAGCGATCTCGAAGGCCTGAACCGGCGCCTGAAGCAGGAGGTGCTCGAGCGCGAGCAGGCCCAGCAGGAACTGGTGCGGGCCCAGGACGATCTGGTACAGGCCGGCAAACTGTCGGCGCTGGGGACCATGTCAGCGAGCATCAGCCACGAACTCAACCAGCCGCTGGCGGCGATCCGCAGCTACGCCGAGAACGCCGAGGTGCTGCTCGACCATGAACGCACTGAAGACGCCCGAGGCAACCTCAAGCTGATCAGCGAACTGACCGGGCGCATGGCGTCGATCATCGCCCACCTGCGCGCCTTTGCCCGCCGCGACCGCCACGCCCCGGAAAGCGTCGCTCTGCAACCGGCGCTGGACGACGCCCTGGCGTTACTGGCCAAACGTCGCCGCAGCATGGATGTCGAACTGATCCGCGACCTGCCGGCCGCCACCCTGTGGGTCGAGGCCGGGGAAACCCGTCTGCGCCAGGTCCTCGGCAACCTGCTGGCCAACGCCCTCGACGCCCTGACGGAAAAAGGCCCGCCGCGCAAATTGTGGCTGAGTGCAGAATCCACCGACGAAGGCGTCAACCTGTACATTCGCGACAATGGCCCGGGTTTCTGCATGGAAGCCCTGGGCCGCGCCAGCGAACCGTTTTACACCACCAAGACCCGCACCCAGGGTCTGGGTCTGGGGTTGGCCATCTGCGAAACCCTGATGCGCGCCTTCGGCGGTGAACTGTCGTTCGCCAACCACAAGCAAGGTGGCGCCCTGATCACCCTGCGGCTGCGCGCCGGCGCGCCCGGGGTCAGCCTGCAACCGTCCGAGGATCGAAGCGCATGACCATCGACAACCGCATTCAGGTGGTGCTGATCGACGACGATCCGCACCTGCGTCAGGCCCTCGGCCAGACCCTGGATCTGGCCGGCCTGAAAATTCTTCCGCTGTCCGAGGCCAAGGGCCTGGCCGCGCAACTGGAACGCGACTGGCCGGGCGTTGTGGTCAGCGACATCCGCATGCCCGGCATGGATGGCCTTGAACTGCTGAGCGAACTGCATGCTCAGGATCCGGAACTGCCGGTGCTGCTGATCACCGGTCACGGCGATGTGCCGCTCGCCGTACAAGCCATGCGCGCGGGTGCCTACGACTTTCTGGAAAAACCCTTCGCCAGTGACGCCCTGCTCGACAGCGTGCGCCGCGCCCTGGCCCTGCGGCGCCTGGTGCTGGACAACCGCAGCCTGCGCATGGCCCTGAGTGATCGCAACGAGTTGAGCGCGCGGCTGGTCGGTCAGTCCGCACCGATGGCGCGCCTGCGCGAACAGATCGGCGCACTGGCGGCGACCAAGGCCGATGTCTTGATCCTCGGCGAAACCGGTGCTGGCAAGGAAGTCGTCGCCCGCGCCCTGCATGACCTGTCGAGTCGGCGTAACGGCCCGTTCGTGGCGATCAACGCCGGGGCGCTGGCCGAGTCGGTGGTCGAAAGCGAATTGTTCGGCCATGAGCCCGGCGCCTTCACTGGCGCGCAAAAGCGCCGGATCGGCAAGTTCGAATTTGCCAATGGCGGCACGCTGTTTCTCGATGAAATCGAGAGCATGAGCATGGATGTTCAGGTCAAGCTGCTGCGCATGCTGCAGGAGCGGGTGGTCGAACGCCTGGGCGGCAATCAGTTGATCCCCTTGGACATCCGCGTCATCGCCGCCACCAAGGAAGACCTGCGCCAGGCCGCCGATCAGGGACGCTTCCGGGCGGATCTGTATTACCGGCTCAATGTCGCGCCGCTGCGTATTCCGCCACTGCGCGAACGGGGCGAAGACGCGTTGATGCTGTTCCAGCATTACGCCGATGGAGCCAGCGCCCGCCACGGCCTGCCACCGCATGAACTGCAACCGGCGCAACGGGCCTTGCTGCTGCGGCATTCATGGCCGGGCAACGTGCGGGAATTGCAGAACGCGGCAGAGCGTTTTGCCCTCGGCCTGGAACTGGCCCTGGACAACACGCAGCCCGATGGCAGCCCCGGCACCACCGTCGAGATCACGGCAGGAGGGCTCAGCGAGCAAGTGGAAAACTTCGAAAAATCCCTGATCGCCGCCGAACTGGCCCGCTCTCACAGCTCCGTGCGCAGTCTCGCCGAAGCCCTGGGCATTCCGCGCAAGACTTTGCATGACAAACTGCGCAAGCACGGGCTGAATTTCGCTGGCAGCGGCGGCAACTCGGACGAGTCCGAATGAAACACGCTCAATTCACTTTTCTGCCGCAAGAGGTCCGGGCATGAAGCACGACAGTCGTTATCTGGAATCGGTCCTTCACCACGACATTCCGCTGACCCGGGACATGGGCCTCAAGGTGCTCGACTGGCAGGAACAGCAACTGCGCCTGCACCTGCCGCTGGACGCCAACGTCAATCACAAGAGCACCATGTTCGGCGGCAGCCTGTATTGCGGCGCGGTACTGGCCGGTTGGGGCTGGCTGCATCTGCGATTGAAGGAAGAAGGCATCACCGACGGCCACATCGTGATCCAGGAGGGGCAGATCAGTTATCCACTGCCGGTGACCGGTGATGCCATTGCGATTTGCCCGTCACCGAGCGCAGCGCAGTGGAAGAAGTTTCTGACGATGTATCAGCGATACGGACGGGCGCGGCTGACGCTGCATACGCGGGTCGTCAATACCGGGAGTGATGAAGATGCGGCGACGTTCAGCGGGCAGTACGTCCTGCACCGCTGAAGACTGAGCGAGCTTAAGAGCGGGCGAGCTCCAGCAGCTTCGTCCGCCACGCGGCTTTTGCCGGCAATGCCAGGAAGAAGCCGTTCAACAACGACTCCCGTGGCGGATAACAGAACGCTTCGCCACTCAAGTCCAGCACTTCGCCGCCGGCGCCTTCCAGAACACCCTGCGCCGCCGCCGTGTCCCACTGCGAAGTCGGCGCCAGACGCGGGTAACAGTCGGCCGCACCTTCGGCCAGCAGACAGAACTTCAGCGAACTGCCGATATTGGCCAGTTGCAACTCGCCAAGGCTGGCGCTCAAACCGGCCAGCAGACGTTCCTGTTCCGGGCTCGAATGTCGACGGCTGGCGACCACGGTGAACGCGTCTCCAGGCCCCGGCACGTCACGCACCTGAATCGCCACCGGTGTGCCGCCCGTGTCGCCGCGCCAGGCACCGAGCCCCGCGCCGCCGACGTAAAAGCGCCCGTTGGTCGGCATCGACACCACACCGAACACCACCCGGCCGCTCTCGATCAGCGCGATGTTGACGGTGAATTCTTCACTGCCGCTGATGAACTCCTTGGTGCCATCCAAAGGATCGACCAGCCACCAGCGCTGCCAGCCCGCGCGCACGCTTTGCGGAATATTGGCGTCCTCTTCGGACAACACCGGAATGCTCGGATCCAGCGCCTTCAGGCCTGCCACGATCACATGGTGAGCGGCCATGTCCGCCGCCGTCACCGGCGAATCATCGGACTTGGCGGTGACGGCCACACCGGCACGCCAGAACGGCAGGATCGCCTCACCGGCCCGCAGGGCCAACTCAACGACAGGCGCCATCAACGGATGGGGAAAATTCATCGATATCTCACTCATGACTGAAAAATCCGCGCTGGGTCAGCAGATCGCGGGTCAGGTACAGCGCCGCCAGGGCGCGACCCTCACTGAAATTCGGATGCTGCGCCAACGCCGACAGCTCTCGCAGATTGACCTTGTCCACACGCATCGGCTCGGGTTCATCACCTTCGAGGCGTTCTTCGTACAGATCGGTGGCCAGCACCACCTGGATTTTCTGGCTCATATAGCCGGGCGACAAGGACAACTCGGTCAGATGCTCCAGTTGTCGCGCGCCGTAACCGGCCTCCTCCTTGAGCTCGCGCTCAGCGGCGGCCAGCACATCTTCGCCGGGTTCGATCAGGCCTTTGGGCAGCGACAGTTCATATTCGTCGGTGCCGCCGCAGTATTCTTCGACCAGTACCGCGTGCTCGGCATCGAGCATCGCCACGATCATCACCGCGCCGTAGCCGGCACCCTTGCCGACCAGTCGCTCGTAGGTGCGTTCCACGCCGTTGGAGAAACGCAGCTTCAGCGCTTCGACGCAGAACAGCCGGCTGGTGGCGACGATCTCGCGGGCAAGTACGGTGGGTTTCTGGCGCATGCAAAGCTCCTTGGCGTGAACGCGCTACTATAACGCGGCTTTTCCGATTGTTTGCGTCGGATATCCTTCTACCGCTCGAGACGTTGCCATGCCTTCATTACCCTGGTCCGACATCGACACCGTTCTGCTCGACATGGACGGCACGCTGCTGGACCTGCATTTCGACAACCACTTCTGGCTGGAACACCTGCCGCAGCGCTACGCCGAACTGCATGGCGTGAGCCGGGCCATGGCAGACATGGAGTTGCAGCCGTTGTTCGAGCGCCATGCCGGTCAGTTGCAGTGGTACTGCCTGGACTTCTGGAGCGCGGAACTGAAGCTGTCGGTGCGTGAGCTGAAACTGGAAACCGCCCACCTGATCGCCTTGCGCCCGGATGCCGACACCTTTCTGGAGGCGATCAAGCGAGCCGGGAAACGGGTGGTGATGATCACCAACGCCCACCGCGATTCACTGTCGCTGAAACTGGAACGCATCGAACTGGCGCCGTACTTCGAGCGGCTGATCAGTTCCCACGATTACGGTTTTCCCAAGGAGAACCCACAATTCTGGGACGCGTTGCAGGCCGACATCGGCTTCGACCCGGCGCGCAGCCTGTTCATCGACGACACCTTGCCGATCCTGCGCAGTGCGCGGACTTTCGGCGTGGCGCATCTGTTGGCCGTGAAGGAGCCGGACAGCCGCAAAGGGCCGAAGGACACCGGGGAGTTTGTGGCGGTCGAAGATTATCGGGATTTGATTGCGGGGCTCTGATTACCGGGCTCTGAAGACTGCAGGAGCCGCCAAAGGCTGCTCCTGCAGGCGTGTTGTTACTCGGGAATACGCAGCGTCTGCCCCGGATAAATCTTGTCCGGGTGTGACAGCATTGGCTTGTTGGCCTCGAAAATCTTGTTGTACTGGTTGGCGTTGCCATACATCGCCAGGGAAATCGCGCTGAGGGTGTCGCCCTTCTTCACGACCACAAAACGCGCCGCCGCCACAACCGGCCCGGTCACGGTGATCTGGTCGTCGACACTGCCGACGCCGGCGATGTTGCCCACTGCCAGAAGAATCTTCTCTTTCTCTTCCTGGCTCGCCACTTCACCGGTAACGGTCACCTTGTCCCCGTCCACGGTTGCCTGGACATTCGGGTTACCCAACCCGACCTTGCTGATGTGTTCTTTCAATTGCTCGCTGGCATTGGCGTTGCCGGGGGTCAGCAGGTCGAGCAATTTCTCACCCGCTTCTTTAACAAAGCTCAATAGACTCATGGCGCACACTCCTTGATTTGGGTTCCAGACGCCCAAGCCTAGACCACCTCGGACAAACCCGGTTCCAAGCCGACCAATGACCCTGCCGTCACTCAAGCGGTAGAATCGCCCAACCTTGCCAGCGCCCCGGAGCGAAGATGGACATCAAGCAGCTGAAATTCCTCATCGCCCTCGACGAAACCCGCCATTTCGGCCAGGCCGCCGCCCGCTGCCACATCACCCAGCCGACCCTGTCAATGCGCCTGCGCAGTCTCGAAGAGGAACTCGACCTGCCACTGGTCAACCGTGGCCAGCGCTTCGAAGGCTTTACCGCGCCGGGCGAACGGGTGCTGGCCTGGGCGCGTACGGTGCTGGCGGCTTATGACGGTTTGCAGGCCGAAGCGGCAGCCTGTCGCGGCAACCTGATCGGTACTCTGCGGCTGGGCGTGGTGCCATTGTCGAGTTTCGATGCACTGCCGCTGATGCAACGCCTGCACGCACAACACCCGAACCTGCGCTTCGAACTGTCCTCGCTGAGCTCCGAACAGGTGCTGGAGCAACTGGCGAACAACCGCATCGACATTGGCGTGTCTTACCTGGACCGCCTCGACGGCGAGCGGTTTGAATCCCTGGCGTTCAGCGAAACGCAGATGGGCCTGCTCTACGACCAGCGGTTTTTCAGCTTTGGCCAAGCGCCGCTGAGTTGGGAGTCGCTGATCGAGCTGCCCTTGGGCATGCTTAACAGCGGCATGCATTTTCGCCAGTCCATCGACCATAACTTCCACAGCCGTGGTCTGACGCCGCAGCCGTTACTGCAAACCGACGCCGTCCACCAATTGTTGCAAGCTGTGCACGGCGGCTTGTGCTGCGCGGTGATGCCACTGGATGGCGGTCTGGAAAACCTCACGGACAACCTGCGCCTGCAACCCATCGAAAACGCCCAGACCCTCGCCCGACTGGGCCTGATCATGCGTCGCGGGGCACCCCGATCGGCGCTCGCCGAGGCCTGTTTCGCGCTTTATCAAAAATCACCAACGGACGCTTGATCGACGGCATCTATCGAAGGATCGACACTAGCGATTAGACGCGACATCTTGCCGCGCCTAGTCTTAACGTTGATCAATCCGTCGGTGATGCCATGAACGCCAAGCGCCCGGCCTGCGCGGCGCCTGCTCTCGAAACGCCCGCGCCTGCTGCCAGTCAGACCTACAGTTACAGCGATCTCCCCCTCACGGAATCGGCCAGCACCGCGCTGGCCGAAGAAGTCGCGTTGGCGATTGCCTACAACGGCATCAGTCAGGCCGTGATGCTGGTGACGCCGACCGACCTTGAGGACTTCATCGTCGGCTTCAGCCTCGGCAGCGGCATCATCGAAGACGCCTCGGACATCTACGACCTGCAACTGAGCGGTTCAGGCTCGGCGCAATACGCGCAAGTGACCATCGCCAACCGCGCCTTCTGGAACCTCAAGCAGCAGCGGCGGCAACTGGCCGGCACCAGTGGTTGCGGGTTGTGCGGCGTGGAGGCGGTTGAACAGGCACTGCCTGATCTCAAGGTTTTGCCCGGCGCCCCCTTGCCGCCCATCGAATGGCTCGACGGTCTGCGCCAGCGCATCGGTGCGTTCCAGCCGCTGGGCCAGCATTGCGGTGCGGTGCACGCAGCGGTGTTCATGAACGCCAGCGGTGAATTGCTGCTGGGCCGCGAAGACATCGGCCGGCACAACGCCCTCGACAAGCTGATCGGCGGCCTGATCCGGCAAAAGATATCCACAGCCGACGGCCTGGCGATAGTCACCAGCCGTTGCAGCCTCGAATTGATCCAGAAAGTCCTGCGGGCCGGGATTCAGACCCTGGTCAGCCTGTCCGCGCCCACCGGTCTCGCCGTGCAATGGGCGCGACGCCACAACCTCAATCTCATCCACCTGCCGCAGAAGAATGCGCCGCGGGTGTATAGCCCAGAAATGGAGAAACACCCGTGAGCCAACATCATCAAGCCGACCAGAAACCCGTTCCGCGCTACAAGCCTTACAAGGGCCCGGCCGGTGGCTGGGGCGCCCTGATCAGCGTGGCCCAGGCCTGGCTGACCAGCGACAACGCGCTGAAAAACCTGCGCATGATGCTCAAGACCAACCAGAACGGCGGCTTCGACTGCCCGGGCTGCGCCTGGGGCGATTCGCCGGAAAGCGGCATGGTCAAATTCTGCGAGAACGGCGCTAAGGCGGTGAACTGGGAAGCGACCAAGCGGCGAGTGGACGGCAAGTTCTTCGCCAAGCACAGCGTCACCTCGTTGCTGGAACAGAGCGACTACTGGCTCGAGTATCAGGGTCGTCTGACCGAGCCGCTGGTGTATGACGCTGAAACCGATCGCTATAAACCCATCAGTTGGGACGATGCCTACGCGCTGATCGGCAAACACCTGCAAGCGCTGTCGAGCCCGGATCAGGCCGAGTTCTACACCTCGGGCCGCGCCAGCAATGAAGCGGCGTACCTGTATCAACTGTTCGTGCGCGCCTTCGGCACCAACAACTTCCCCGACTGCTCGAACATGTGCCACGAGGCCAGCGGCGTGGCGCTGGCGCAGAGTGTCGGCGTCGGCAAAGGCACCGTGACCTTCGACGACTTCGAACACGCCGATGCGATTTTTGTCTGGGGCCAGAACCCGGGCACCAACCACCCACGCATGCTTGAACCCCTGCGCGAAGCGGTGAAACGCGGCGCCCAGGTGGTGTGCGTCAACCCGCTGAAAGAGCGCGGCCTGGAACGCTTCCAGCATCCACAGCACCCGTTGGAAATGCTCACCAACGGCGACAAACCGACCAACACCGCATACTTCCGCCCCGCGCTGGGCGGCGACATGGCGGTGCTGCGCGGCATGGCCAAGTTCCTGCTGCAATGGGAGCGCGATGCACAGAAGTCTGGCGCACCGGCGGTGTTCGATCACGACTTCCTCAATGAGCACAGCGTCGACGTGCTGGAATACCTCGGTGTCGTCGACGATACGCCGTGGGAGCAGATCGTCGCGCAGTCCGGCCTGTCCCTGGTGGAAATCGAACAGGCGGCGCGCATGTACGCCAAAGGCAAGAACGTGATCATGTGCTGGGCGATGGGCATCACCCAGCATCGCCACTCGGTGCCGACCATCCAGGAAATCGCCAACCTGATGCTGCTGCGCGGCAACATCGGCAAGCCTGGCGCCGGTCTGTGCCCGGTGCGCGGCCACAGTAACGTGCAGGGCGATCGCACCATGGGCATCAACGAGCGTCCACCGGTGGCGTTCCTCGATGCCCTGGAGCGTCGCTTCCAGTTCAAGGTACCGCGCCACAACGGGCATAACGTGGTCGAAGCGATTCACGCGATGGCTGAAGGTCGCGCCAAGGTGTTCATCGGCCTGGGCGGCAACTTTGCCCAAGCCACGCCGGACAGCCCGCGCACCTTCCAGGCCCTGAGCAACTGTGACCTGACCGTGCAGATCAGCACCAAGCTCAATCGCAGCCATCTGGCCCACGGCAAGGACGCGCTGATCCTGCCGTGCCTGGGCCGTACCGACATCGACATCCAGACCGAAGGCCCGCAAGCCGTCACCGTGGAAGACTCGTTCAGCATGGTGCACGCCTCCAACGGCCAATTGCAGCCGCTGTCGAACCAGATGCGCTCGGAGCCGTCGATCATCGCCGGCATCGCCGCCGCGACCCTGGGCAGCAAACCGGTGGACTGGAACTGGCTGGTGGCCGACTACCGGCGCATCCGCGAGCTGATCGCCGACACCATTCCGGGCTTCAAGGATTTCAACGAGAAGGTCAAGAACCCGGGTGGTTTCTACCTCGGCAACAGCGCCGGTGCGCGCAAGTGGAACACCACCTCGGGCCGGGCCAACTTCAAGCCGAACATGCTGCCCAAGGACCTGATCCACGAACGCACCCGCGCCACCGGAAAATTGCCGGACCTGATCCTGCAATCGATGCGCTCTCACGATCAGTACAACACCACCATCTACGGCCTCGACGATCGTTATCGCGGAGTGAAGGGACAGCGTGACGTGCTGTTCGCCAACGAGGCGGACATCATTCGTCTGGGCTTCAAGCCGGGGCAGAAGGCTGACATCGTGTCGCTTTGGGACGATGGCCGCGAACGCCGGGTGAAAGGCTTCACGCTGCTGGCGTTCGATATTCCTGCAGGGCAGGCAGCCGCTTACTACCCCGAGGTGAACCCGTTGGTGCCGCTGGAAAGCACCGGGGACGGCAGCCATACGCCGACGTCGAAGTTCATTGCCATTCGCCTGGAAGCGGCGAGTGAAACGGGGCTGATCATGGCCAAATCGGCCTGACCCTGATCGTTCCCACGCTCTGCGTGGGGACGCAGCCTTGGACGCTCTGCGTCCGCAAATCGGACTCGATATATCTCGAACACTCTTTTCAAACGCCCACAAAAAAGGCCGCTTTGCTAACAAAGCGGCCTGTCTGAAGTAGCTAAAGACCGGCGAAAAACCGTAAAGTTCCGCCCAAAAATCAGTAACTTGCAGAAATGCATACAGGTCGTGTTATTCGTCGGATTTCGATTGTCACACCCCATCCAGAGCCTCAGGATCGCGCCGTCATCCCTTTGAGGCTCCTCTATGAAGTTCTCCTCGATTCTCTTGTTGTCCCTTGGCCTGGTCAGTGGCTTCGCTTCTGCCGGAGGCACCACCGAAGCAGGTGTGGGCGGCGCATTGGGCGGGGTTCTTGGCTCGGTCGTCGGTCAATCGTTAGGTGGCAGCACAGGTTCAACCATTGGCGCAGCCCTGGGCGGCGCGGGTGGTAGTGCGGTGGGCGCCGACAAGCGCAGCCGTGGCGAAGCAGCCATCGGCGGTGCGCTGGGCGCAGCCGGCGGCAACGTGGTCGGCCGCAGCATGGGCGGCACCACCGGCAGCCTGATCGGCGCAGCAGCCGGCGGTGGCGCGGGTGGCGCGCTGGGTAACTACATGGGCAACAAGAGCGATGACGATGATCGTCGTTACGATCGTCGCCATGATGATCGTCGCTACTACCGCGACCGTCACCCAGGTCGTGGTCATGCCTATGGCCATCGCAAGCACCACCGCTATTACCGCGACTGAGGCCAGGCCTCATCGACCGGTACACCCAGATCGCAGCTCCCCCGGGCTGCGATTTTTTTTGCCCGTCAAACCGCCAGGCGTTCCAGCGCTTCGCGCAATCGGGCCGGGATCGCCACCGGCTGATTGGACGTCCGGTCGACAAACACATGCACGAAGCGCCCGGCGGCACAGGCCTCGTCTTCGTCAGCCTTGAACACCGCCAGTTCGTATTGCACCGAACTGTTACCCAGCTTGCCGACCCGCAGGCCGATCTCGATTCGATCCGGAAAAGCGATCGACGCGAAGTAGTCGCAAGACGAACTCACCACAAACCCCACCACCTCGCCGTCATGAATATCCAGCCCTCCAACCTGGATCAGGTAGGTGTTCACCGCCGTGTCGAAGAAGCTGTAATAGGTGACGTTGTTGACGTGGCCATAGGCGTCATTGTCATGCCAGCGCGTAGTAATCGGCTGGAAGTGCGGGTAATCGCTGCGTTGCGGCATCGGGTTGGACATCAGTGTCGATTCCTGAAGTGATCTGCCCAGTCTAAAGGTAAAAACCCTTGCCTCGCGCCGCCAGCTCGCCGATCAATGGCGCCGGCCGCCAGTGATCGCCCTGCCGGGTCTCCAGCGCCAGCAAGCGCTTGTGAATGTCGGCCAGCCCCTGATCATCCGCCCAGGCCATCGGCCCGCCCCGTTCCGCCGGGAAGCCGTAGCCATTCAGATAGACCTGATCGATGTCATGCGCCGATTCGGCAATCCCTTCCTGCAGGATCTTCGCACCCTCGTTGACCAACGCCAGCAGGCACCGCTCAAGGATCTCCTCGGAGCCGATATCCCGGCGATGAAAGCCCAGCCCTTCGCTGACGCTCAACACCAGCGCATCGACTTCTGGATCATGCTCGGCCTGACGACTGCCGGGCTCGTAGTGGTAGTAGCCGTTGCCGGACTTCTGACCGAAGCGGCCCAACTCGCACAGACGGTTATCCACTTGAACCTCAGGTGCATCCTGCCCCTTGCCCGCCAGTTCGCGGGCACGCCACTCAAGATCGATACCGACCACGTCGTACATGCGAAACGGCCCCATGGCAAAACCGAAGCTCTGCAACGCCGCATCGACCTGGTGCGGGTACGCCCCTTCGAGCAACATCTTGCGCGCTTCGAGCACATACGGATGCAGCATGCGGTTGCCGATAAAACCGTGGCAGTTGCCCGACACCACACTGACCTTGCCCATGCGCTTGCCCAGCTCAAGCGCAGCCTCAAGCACAGCCGGAGAAGTTTGTGCGCCACGGACTATTTCCAGCAATTTCATGATGTGCGCCGGGCTGAAGAAATGCAGGCCCAGCACTTGAGCCGGTCGCCGTGTCGCGGCGGCAATGGCGTCGATGTCCAGCGCCGAAGTATTGCTCGCCAGCAGCGCCTCGGGCTTCAGCACGCCATCGAGCTCGCGGAAGATCTTCTGCTTGAGCTCGAGGTTTTCGTACACCGCTTCGATCACCAGATCGACATTACGGATCGCCACGTAGTCCGCCGCCGCACTCACACGGGCGATCCGGGCATCGGCCTCGGCCTGATCAATCCGCCCCTGCCGCACGTTGTGCGCATAGGTCTCGGCCACGGTGACCAGCGCCTGCTCGAGCATCTGTGGATTGTTATCGACCCACTGCACGGGTACGCCGGCATTGGCCAGGCACATGACAATGCCGCGGCCCATGGTGCCGGCGCCGATCACGGCGGCCTGCTGTATAGCGAAGGATGTCTGGCTCATGTTGTTCTCTTGTTGGCGATCCGAAGACAGCCATCACCATAGTCAGCCACCGGGCATTTTTGAAGTTCATTACCGTGATGATCGACATTCAGCAGATGGATTCGCAATCTCAAAGATGCGTCTGAGCCCAGGCCCGAACCTCGGCGTAGGGATATTCCTCCAGCGCCGCAAATCCGGAAATGGCCCGCGCCTTGAGTTTGGTAAATAGCGGCACGCTGATTCCGCACAGGAACCGGGTCAGCCGCTCGGCCGACGGAGCACTGCCGGTCAGTTGTTGATGCCTGTGGATAAACTCCCCACACAACGCTGCAAAACTTTTATCCACAAGCGCTGGTAACTCCGGAGGTGCCGGGAGCCGGGCGACTTGCCCGTGGCACACAGAACAATGTCCGCACTGCTCGGGCGCATTGTGATCGCCAAAATAGTCGGCTAACCGGTAACCGAGACATCGCTCGGTGGCGAACAGCTCAAGCATGGCGTGAATCCGCGCCACTTCGGTTTGCTCATGACGGGTGAAATAGCCATGCAGTTCAGCGCTCAAGGCCTGGCTGTCGAAGTCGTCGCGCAGGACGTTGTAGACCTCGGTCATCTGCTTGCTTTCAAGCTCGACCCAGCCCTTTTCCTGGAAGTAGTCCAGCGCCTTCACCACCCGATTGCGTTCGGCCGAATACTGCTCGTACATCGCCTCGAAATTCACCGTGGCCCAAGTGCGCGCGCGGCTTGAGGTCTGGATGATCGCAGCGACGAAATCCCTGCGCTCGCCCTCGAAACGCTCAAGCAACGCATCCGGTTCCAACAGGTATTTGAAACGGTATTCAGCGTAGTACGCGTAGCGCGGGGCAATCAGTCCTCGCAACTCCAGCTGCACCAGCAACGTCTTCAAAGGCAACGAGCGAATGTTGCTCTGGTCCGCCAGCGGCCCGAGCAGAAATTCCCACTGGCCTTCCGGCGCGGCGGCCTGCAACTCGTCCAGCACATGACGAATGCCGTCCTGTTCCGGCGTGTCGCCATACACAAAGTTCTCCAGCACGTTGAGGCTGTCGCGGTTGGCCAGTACCAGGCAGTCGGACGGTTGCCCGTCACGTCCGGCGCGGCCGATTTCCTGGCTGTAGTTTTCGATGGATTTGGGCAGGTCGAAATGCACAACGTTGCGGATGTCGCTCTTGTCGATGCCCATGCCGAAGGCAATGGTGGCGACGATGCAATTGGACAGCCCACCCATGAAGCGCTTCTGGATGGCGTCCCGTTGCTCATGGGGCAATCCGGCGTGGTAAGCCTCGCCCTGAATGCCATTGCGCTCAAGGTGTTCGGCAATCTGCTCGGCGGTTTTCTGCAGAGTGACGTAGACGATGCTCGACTGGCCCGCACGCTCGTTCATCCACTCCACCAGCCATCGGCGCTTGTCCTGCCCACGCACTGGTTCGACCAGCAGATTGAGGTTGGGCCGGTAGAAACCGGTGGTCACCACATCTTCTGCCGCGATGGCGAATTTCGTCTGCATGTCGGCGATGACCTTCGGCGTCGCCGTAGCGGTCAGCAACAGGGTCTGCGGGATATTGAACTGGTGCTGGTAGTCCGGCAGCTTGAGGTAGTCGGGGCGGAAATTGTGGCCCCATTCGGAGATGCAGTGCGCTTCGTCCACCACCAGCAGCGAAATCGGCACCTGCTGCAAAAAGTTGCGAAAGCGCTCGTTCTTCAGGCGCTCCACCGAAATCATCAGGATCTTCAGTTCGCCCGAACGGGCGCGGGCCATCACATCGTTGGCGTCTTCACGGCTCTGGGCCGAATCGATGCTGCCTGCGGATATCCCGTGCCGTCGCAAAAACTCGAGCTGATCCTGCATCAGCGCCAGCAGCGGTGAGACCACCAGCGTCAGATGCGGCAGCAAGAGCGCCGGAACCTGGTAACAAAGGGACTTGCCGGAGCCGGTGGGAAAGATCGCGGCTGCCGAGCGCCCGGCGAGAACAGCGCTGATCGCGGCCTCCTGACCGGGCCGAAACTGTGGATAACCGAAAACCTGTTCCAGGGTGTTGTGCATTCGCTGTCACTCCGTTGACCGCTGTCATGCCAACAGCCTAGCGGGCGATCGCAGCGGGTCGAGAAAAGGTCGGGGGGCAAATCGATACGGGATGATACAGGGTCGTCAGCGACGCCAAGGGATCAAACAAATGAAACACTTTGTTCATCGCCGCGTGAATCGACCCGAGGGTAATGTGCGTCACGCCTTGAGCCAGGACGGCCCATGCGCATGGATTTTTACCAAGGAGTGAACATGTCGAACACCTTCAAACTGCCCCTCGCCCTGATCCTGGCCTCCCTGCTGCTGGGAGGCTGTACGCCCTCTCCCGACAATTTTCCGCCGATCCTGGCCAGCGTCGTGACCCTCACCGAAGCGCCCTCGACGTAACCGCCGCAAGCGCTGTGTCAGGGCCGCAATACGGCTACCCGCAGTTGCTCATCCAGTACCCGCTCATGCACATCGAGGCTCTTGCTTGCCCATTGTGCATGAGCCGGGCTGATATCGCCGGTGAAGGCTGCCGCCAGTTGACGCAAGTCGGCAACGCTGCGCACCCGGGGGCAAAATGCTTGCCCGTCGCAGTGATTGCTGGCGTTGCGATAGGTGTTGAGCAAGCGATCCCACAGACCGTCGCGCACTTGCCTGATCGTCTTGAGCTGCATTTGCTGCACGCCCAGTCGTTGTGTGAGTTCCGGCTCGTCCAGGGCTTCGCTCGCCAACAGAGCCTTGCCGAAAACCAGCACCTCAGCGCGGGCAGCTGTGTCGATGTCGGCCTGAGTCGCAAGCGCGTCGGGCCAACCGGTGCGCTCCAGGTTGGCGAGCACCAACCCGTTGCCCGTGTCGGAGGCCAACGCCAGACGACAGCCACTCACCCACAGCAAAATGATCGAGGCCATTCGTAGCCACTGCATACCTAATTCCCTTTAAGTCTGTGTCGGACGCCTGAAAACGCCCTACGGATTCTGGCGCGCACCATACAGAGGTTTACTCTGAAACGCCTGATAATCACGTCGGAAAATTCGCCAATAAGGGTTTGGCTTTGAAAAACCGGAAAAACATGTAGGGCAAATGCCCATATCGTGGAAAAACCCTTACGAAATCTGTCCATTGCGGCCGTCTTGTCCCTGCGGTCAGCGCCCTTCTATAGTGGCCGGCGCGACTGAAACACTGTGTCGGCTCACCGAAGCGCTTCGTAAGGGACACACCTTGATCATGAATATGTACAAACCGCTGAATACCCGTTTTCGCCCTCTCAAGACTTGCGACAATGACCAACCGGTATTGGTTATCGACACCGAAGCAAAACCGGGCGACCTGCTCAATGCCGCCGATCAACGCCTGCGTGCCGCCAGCGATTTGCTGGAAACTCTTTACTGCTTGTGTTTCAAACAGGCCGATGTAAAAGACATCCCCAACATCGTCAATGCGCTTTATTTATTGACCCAGGACGGTTGTGATTTGCTGGACGTTGCCAGACAACGAATAAACAACTAACGCCGCCAGCCACACTTACAAAGTTCGCAACAACCCATCGCTTCCATTACAACAAAAATCGGAACTAGCTTGTCTGCTCTTACATCAACCAAGAGCAATAACATGACGACCCTAACTATTTTCTTCTGCGGTACAGGATCGACCAAGTTTGATAATGCACACGTTAACTATTGGAATGGGGAATTGGTCTCCACACTGGCCTCTCATCACACCGGACGCGAGTTCGCCGACTGGATCGTGGTCGACGGCCCCGGCACCAGCAACCTGCAAGCCGATGAACTGTTCACCCAATCCAAGGATTACGGGCTCAGCGGAACCTTGTTCGGCAAGGGCTGGGAGGAAAACGTCCAGCACGCGGTAAACATCATCAAAGGCCAATGCGACTGGCAGCGCCAGCAACTGACCGAGGCGGAGTACAACCGCCTCAAAGCCGCCGGCATCCCGATTGAAGATGTGAAAGTCGAAGGCTCCTGGCTGTGGCGTAAATATAACTATGGCGATCGCAGCGTCACGCAACAGAAGTTGCAGGAGCAAATTATCAAAACCTTTCGCAAAGACGGCGTTATTCCAACCAAAGTCAATCTGGTGGGCTGGAGTCGTGGCGGTATCAGTTGTCACATGCTGGCCAATGCCATGTTCAACGACCGCGCACTGAAAAATATTCCAGTGAATATCTTTGCCGTTGACCCGGTGCCAGGTATCGGTAACTTTCAGGAACACCGGGTGAAACTCAACACCAACGTAAAAGAGTATGTGGGGTTCTACGCTCGGGATGAACGTTCCAAGGGTTTCAGCTGCGTCATTCCGCAAACGGCGACCGGCACCAAGACCAGCATCTTCCCCATGCCCGGCCGTCACGCCACCCTGGTCGGTAACGCCTCCGCCGACGGCAACAGTGGTCCAAAAGTGCTGGCCGAACCCGGCCTCATCGTCCGCCACTTTGCCGAGGTCTGCCTGAAACGCTGGGGCACCGTCCTCGACAAGAACCTCAACCTCACCGACACCGACCTTCGCAACCACACCGCCGCCATCGTCAACGCGGCAGCGAAATACAAGGCCATGGAGAAGTGCTCCTACACCTGGTTCACCGAGCTGGATCAAGGCGAACGCTACGTATCGCTGGGCAGCAAAGGCGTGCCGTTCTCGACGGTCAAAGGCGCGATCTACACCCCGGCGACCGGGTTGACGACGAGTGTGCTGGATGTTGAAGGATATCGGGCGATTCGTTGAAAACGTGATTGATCTGTAGGAACCGCCTGCCCGAATCTGCATCCCGTTCCTACACGTGGCGGCGCCTTGTCTTCTATCGGCGCCAGTGGGCCGAAACCTATAGTTGTGACTGTCGCTGCCAATTCAGCGACTCGGGCTTGGTCACCCGAATGGATCATGCATTCGCGTCCGCTGTATGCTGCCGGCACTCAATTGCCAGTAGCGTTATGGTGGCTGTGTTTGGGACGCTTTCGAGCGTGCCGGGTATGTGCATGATCCTCACCGGTTGACCAACCCGAACACAGTCGCCTCCAGTCGCTTGGTCACGATGTGGTGGCTTCATTCGAAGCAATTGAGGATCTAAAAAATGAAATCATGGAACGAGCTCCACTCCAATCGCTACCGCCCACTCGACTCCAACCTCACCGACACCAAGCCCCTGGTCATCGACACCGAAGCCAACCCGCAAGACATCCTCGAATGCGCCGTCCAGCGCCTGCGCGCCTCAAGCGACCTGCTGCAAACTCTCTACTGCCTCTGCTTCAAACACGCCGATGTCGAAGACATCCCGCACATCACCCACGCGCTCTACCTTCTCACCAAAGACGGCTATGACCTGCTCCAGGTCGCCCAGCAGCGAATGCTCAACTGGAAAGCGCCGGCCTGAGGCTGAGTGAACGAATCGCTCTCAGGCGGTACCTGAGAGCGATGGAAAAAACGCAATCAAACAATGGAGATTCTCGTGAGCAAATTTTTTGATGAGCTGATGGAAAACGTCAAACAGGCGGATGAAATCTTTCGCCGCGAGCACGGAGACCTCAACTCGAAACCTGCTCCAAAGATGCCGCTGAAAATCGAAGAACATCTTCACAGCGCGCCGTGTCCTGACAATGACCAAGACAAATAAGTACCAAAATTCTGCTCATTAGCCATAAAAACAGCTGGAATACTTCCAATTAGGCGTTTCTGCCTCCAGTTGTCTTGCCGACTTTTCCTCTCAGCCTTAAGTGCTACTATTCTGGTAGTTAAGGCTAAAAAATGAAGGAATATTGGCACATGGCTAATAAGACAGCATCGCTCCTGCCGGCGACCTCCAGACTGCTTTCCGAGTTTGGCGAGCGCCTGAAGCTGGCTCGCCTGCGCCGCAAACTGACGGCCAAGCAAGTCGCAGAACGATCAGGCATGTCGCTGACAACGTTGCGCTCTCTGGAGTCCGGAGGCTCGGGGGTAACCATCGGTGCCTATCTGTCGGTCATGCAGGTACTCGGGCTGGAAAAGGACCTGAGTAAACTGGCCGAAGCCGATGAGATGGGGCGCCGATTGCAGGACGCACAATTGCTGCCTGGAGCAAAACCCCAGCGAGTACGCGGAACCTCCAGAATCAAGAAGTCACCTCTGGTCGGCGAAAAAAGTACACGAGTGGAGGAAGACAGCGCCTACATCGCCAGCCTGACCGAAGACTTTCCCCTCAACACCCACTCGCTTTCAGAACTGTTGAACAAGAAAAAAAGCGGCTCCAAAAAAGGTGAAGAATGACGCGAATTGCGGTTTATGCAGATTGGGAATCCTTGAATGGCGCAAGACGCCTCGGATTTCTGCATGCCAGAAAGGCCCGTGCTAACGAAGTGTTCGAGTTTGAGTACGATCCAGCCGCACTGGCCGATCCAGAGCTGAGCTTCATGAAGCTCGATCCCCGTATCAATCTTTTCGAAGGGCACCAGTTCCCCGGCGGGCACCAAACCCAGTTCGGCGCGTTTGCAGACTCAAGCCCCGATCGTTGGGGACGTTTACTGATGAAACGGCGTCTGGAGCGAGACATTCGCGACGGGCTGTTGCCAAGCGGCAGCAAGCTTTACGAATCCGACTGCCTACTGGGTGTACATGACCTCTTTCGCGTTGGAGGCCTGCGCTACAAGCTCAACGATGAAGGCAGTTTTCTTGATGACCGCGACGGCATAGCCGCCCCGCCGTTTCTGGAGTTGCGCGCACTGGAGCAAGCGAGCCGCGCGCTGGAAAACGATCCGGACAACACAGCACTTGAAGGACGCGAGTGGTTGAAAATGCTGATCGCACCCGGCGGCTCGCTGGGTGGCGCAAGACCCAAGGCCAGCGTCGCAGATCGGCACGGCCATCTGTGGATCGCCAAGTTTCCGAGCATTCGAGATGACTACGACGTCGGTGCCTGGGAAATGGTGGTGAATGCTCTGGCCAAGAACTGCGGGTTAAGAGTAGCGACTGGCACCGCTCAACGTTACGCAAGCCAGCACCACTGCTTCATGGTCAAGCGCTTTGACCGAAGCAAATCCGGTGGCCGCTTCCACTTCGCCTCAGCCATGACCATGACCGACCGCGTCGACGGTGACGATGCCTCGAACGGCGCCAGCTACATCGAACTGGCTCGAGTAATCATTGAACACGGCTCTGAAGTCGACACCGACCTGCGCGAGCTGTGGTCGCGAATCGTCTTCAACATCCTCGTTTCGAACACCGACGACCACTTGCGCAACCACGGATTCCTTCTCGATCCTGGTCGCGGGTGGAGGTTGTCTGAGGCTTACGACATGAATCCGGTGGCGAACGCGGATGGGTTGAAACTGAACATCACGGACTCTGATAACGCACTGGATCTGGACCTTGCTCGGGAAGTGGCGATTAACTTCCGGCTTGACCGAGAGGATGCCGACAAAATCATCAACGACTTCAAAGAGACCGTAACGCAGTGGCCGGAATTGGCTGGTGCGCTCGGCATTCCGAGACGTGAACAGGAAAGAATGGCCCCCGCATTCCAGCTGTCGGCATATTAAAAGCGACCGCAACTAATCCATCACCCACAAAAAAGCCGCCCTCAAGAGGCGGCTTTTTCATTCGCTACAAACCCAGTCTTACAACTTAGGCCCGGCAGCCTTGATCGCGTCGCTCACTTCGAACTTCTTGAAGTTCTCGATGAACAGACCGGCCAGTGCTTTGGCAGCTTCGTCGTACGCAGCCTTGTCAGCCCAGGTGTTGCGTGGGTTGAGCAGGTTGGTTTCGACGCCCGGTACGGCCAGTGGCACGTCCAGGTTGATGGTGTCCAGGTGCTCGGTGGCTGCACCGATCAGCGCGCCGCTCTGGATCGCTGCGATCACCGCACGGGTGGTCGGGATGTTGAAGCGTTTGCCGACGCCGTAGCCGCCGCCGGTCCAGCCGGTGTTGACCAGGTAGACCTTGGAGCCGAAGCCGCGGATGCGCTTGATCAGCAGTTCAGCGTATTCGCCGGCCGGACGCGGGAAGAACGGTGCGCCGAAGCAGGTGGAGAAGGTCGACTTGATGCCGCTGCCCGAACCCATTTCAGTCGAGCCCACCAGAGCGGTGTAGCCGGACAGGAAGTGATACGCCGCTTGCTCTTCGTTGAGGATCGACACTGGCGGCAGGACGCCGGTCAGGTCGCAGGTCAGGAAGATCACAGCGTTCGGCTCGCCGCCCAGGTTCTTCTCGGAACGCTTGGCAACGTGCTCCAGCGGGTAGGCCGCGCGGCTGTTCTGGGTCAGGCTGACATCGGCGTAGTCGGCGTGCTTGGCGTCGTCGATCACGACGTTTTCCAGCACCGCGCCGTGCTTGATGGCTTTCCAGATGACCGGCTCGTTCTTCTCGGACAAGTCGATGCACTTGGCGTAGCAGCCGCCTTCGATGTTGAAGACAACGCCTTCGCCCCAGCCGTGTTCGTCGTCACCGATCAGGTAACGGCTTTCGTCGGCGGACAGGGTGGTCTTGCCGGTGCCCGACAGACCGAAGAACAGGGTCACGTCGCCTTCTTCGCCGATGTTGGCAGCGCAGTGCATTGGCAGCACGTCAGCGGCCGGCAGCAGGAAGTTCTGCACGGAGAACATGGCTTTCTTCATTTCACCGGCGTAACGCATGCCGGCGATCAGCACTTTCTTCTGGGCGAAGTTGATGATCACGCAACCGTCGGAGTTGGTGCCGTCACGCTCAGGCACGCACTCGAAGTTGGCAACGTTCAGCACTTGCCACTCTTCGCGACCGGCCGGGTTGTACTGGGCCGGGTTGATGAACAGGCAACGACCGAACAGGTTCTGCCAGGCAGTCTGGGTGGTCATCTTCACGGCCAGGTAGTGATCTTCGGCCGCGCCTACATGCACGTGGGAAACGAAATGCTCTTGCGCGTTGTTGAATGCTTCAACACGAGCCCACAGCGCGTCGAACTTGTCGGCCGGGAACTTGCGGTTGATCGGGCCCCAGGCGATGGCAGCCTGGGTGGAAGGCTCTTCAACGATGAAACGGTCGACTGGCGAACGGCCGGTGCGGTGACCGGTGCGAACAACCAGAGCGCCGGTATCGGCAAGCTCGCCTTCACCGCGGTTCAGGGCTTCTTTTACCAGATCATCAACACTCAGATCGGTGTACACGGCGTTATTGGCTTGCGTCATGAGGTTCCCCGTCGGCCAGTGGCCGAGTGTGCTCCAAACGTTTTGTAGTAGAAAGTCGCGCACTACTACCGCGAAAAAAGTGGGCCGGATTATGCCAGAAAAGCCCAAAAAGAGTAGGGCCCTCCCGTCGTAACGGCGTAATTCCGTCGTTGAGCAGTGAATTTACCTGCGCTGAACCGTTTTAGTGCCGGGTATCTGACGGCGTCTCGACGCCCGCGCCAGCGAACAATTGAGCGATATCTGCCGCGTCGAACAGGTAGCGCTGGTTGCAGAACTGGCAATCGATCTCGACTTGGCCACCTTGCTCGGCCACCAGTGCCTGCGCATCTTCCAGCCCCAGGCTGACCAGTGCATTGCCCGAACGCTCGCGAGAGCAGCTGCAGTGGAAGCGCAGCTTCTGCACATCGAACAGACGGACCTGCTCTTCATGGTAGAGGCGGTGCAGAACCGTTTCGTTGTCCAGGCTCAACAGTTCATCCGCGGTCAGGGTGTTGCCCAGCGCGGTGATGTGCTGCCAGCTGGCGGCGCGTTCTTCTTCGTCTTTCAGGCGATCAGCCGGCAACTGTTGCAGCAGCAGACCACGGGCACGGCGGCCGTCGGCGCACAGCTTGAAGCGGGTGCCGACCTGCTGGGACATGACGAAATAGTTGGTGAAGCAATCGGACAGGGTTTCGCCGTCGAGGTCGACGATGCCCTGATAACGCTGACCGGCGATCGGGTCGACGGTCAAGGCCAGGACACCGTTCGGCATCAGGTCGCCAAGGGTTGCGTCAGCCGGAATCTGCTCGGCGTGATAGCGCGCCAGGCCACGGATTTCGCGCTCGCTGGAGCATTCAATCATCAGCAGCGGGATCGGGCCTTCGGAGCGGGCCTGAAGAATCAGCAAGCCATCGAATTTCAGGGTCCCTACCAGCAACGAGGCGGCGGCCATCAGTTCGCCCAGCAATTGCGCAACCGGTTCCGGGTACGGGTGCTTGGCGAGCACTTCGGCATAGCTGCGCTCCAGCGACACCAGTTCGCCGCGCGTGTCGCTGTCATCGAAGATGAAGCGTTGGGTGTAATCGGTATCGAGGAAATCGGTCATAGGTCTGGGTATCTGAATGTGATGACAAAATGGTTACAAAGAATGAAAATCCCGCGCTTCTGGCATCCTTTTTGATGCCGATGTTCAGCCACGGGAGGCATTTTATGAACAATCCGGGTTTGTTCCAATCAAGGTGGAACCTCGGCCGGCTGGTTCTGTGCAACGTTGTGCCATTGGCACTACTGGCTTTCTGGTTATGGCCTACGGGTCAGATGCTGTGTGTGATTTTCGACGAGTGGCTGTTCCGCTCACTCAACGCACCGCTGGCCAGCAACCCCATATGGCTCCACATCTGGGCAATTGCAAGTCTGCGACCGTTCGACATCGTCGTCGGTCTGATTCTGCTGACGCTGCTGATCAAGGGCGACTGGGTGTTCAGGGCGATTGACGTGCGCCGCGCCTTTTTTGGTTTTTTCTCGATCCTGCTGCTGATGGTGGTGATCCGCGCGCTGTTTTCCAAGTTCTCCGATTACATGGGCTGGCAGCACAGCAGCCCGTCGATGGTGCTCGAAGGCGCCGTGCATATCAGCGATTACTTCCCGCATCTGGAGAAGACCTGGGAGCTGAAGGATCGCTCGAGCCAGAGCTTCCCCGGTGACCACGCTTCGGTACTGTTGATCTGGGCGCTGTTCATGGGCGTGTTCAGCCGTACGGTCGGTCAGTTTCTGGTGATCTGGGGCCTGGCACTGCTGTTCATGTTGCCGCGTCTGGTCGCCGGTGCTCATTGGGGCCAGGACGATTACATCGGCGGCATGCTGCTGGCGGTGTGGGCACTGGGCTGGGGTTACTACACGCCGTTTGCTTACCACGCGGCAAACTTCTGGCTGAAGGTCACGGCGCCGGTTTTCCGGCTGCTGGGCAAGCTGCCGGTGGTTTCGCGGATGAGTGTGGTGTCCGCGCAATAATCGAACATTGCTGAACAAAAAACGCAGCCACCGGCGGGTCTTGTACCCAGGCCGGCAGGCTGCGTTTTTTTATTCACCGCTACTGTTCCCACGAAATTTAAACAGATCCCGACGCTGCTTCTTGCTCGGTTTGCCGTCGGTGGTCACCCCCAGCGCGCCTGCCTTGCGCATCGCCGCAGACGCTTCGCGCTTGGCGATGCTGGCCTCGGTCTCGGCATACAGCGTCTGTGCCTCAGGTGCGCCGCGACGCACGATCGACAGGGCCTGAACCACGACGGTCTTTTCATCGAAACCGGTACGAATCTCGAACTCATCGCCAATCCGTGGTTCTTTGCCAGGCTTGCAGCGCTCTCCCCGACAATGCACCTTGCCACTCTCGATGGCGGCTTTGGCCAAAGCGCGAGTCTTGAAAAAACGCGCGGCCCACAGCCACTTATCGAGACGAACCTTGTCGTCCTCTTCGCTTTTTTGTGCCATATGAATTCCTCGTTCAGCCAGTAGTCGGAACTGTACTACCGATTCTGTCGGGCGCAAGAACTCGGCCCTCCAGATAAACTGTGATCTTCGCCGGTTCAACGGCATGGAGTGATCGAGTGACCAAATTTCCGTCTTCATTGACCTCGCCCACATCCGGGTGCCTGGGTTGCCAGCAAAGCGAACCGCTGGGCTTCGACTTTTCCTTCGCTTATCAGCCCATCGTGGATCTGCGTGACAAGTCGGTGTATGCCTACGAGGCACTGGTCCGTGGTGCGGCCGGTGAAGGCGCATTAACGGTGCTGGATCAGGTTACAGAAGATAACCGCTACCGTTTCGACCAGCTCTGCCGGACTCGCGCCATCGAAGGCGCAGCCGAGCTCAATATGCAGACACACTTGTCGATCAACTTCATGCCCAACGCCGTCTATCGTCCAGAGTTATGCATTCGCAGCACCCTGGAGGCCGCGAGGAAACACAATTTTCCGATCGACCGGCTGATTTTCGAAACACTGGAAAGCGAGCACGTAGATAACTATCGCCATTTGACCAATATTCTGCGTGAATACCGCGAATTCGGCTTCAAGACGGCCATCGACGATTTCGGTGCCGGCTATTCGGGGCTCAATCTGCTGGCCGATTTCCAACCGGACCTGATCAAACTCGATATGGCGCTGATTCGCGATATCGACCATGACCGTGTTCGTCAGGCTATCGTTCGGGGGATTGTCACAATCTGTGCGGAGTTGAACGTTACAGTCATCGCCGAGGGCATCGAGAGCGCCGGTGAACGGGATTTCCTGGCGGACTGCGGAATATTTCTGATGCAGGGCTACTGGTTCGCCAAACCCGCATTCAAAGCGTTGGCCCAGGTGCCCCCTGAGGCGTGGACGCGTTAATCGTTGGTTTTTTCCATTGAAGACATTTGACCATTTGACCGTTATCGGTCTGCGCGAGTGGGTGGCGCTTCCGGATCTGGGAGTCGCCGGCCTTCGGGCAAAAATCGACACCGGCGCCAGCACCTCAAGCCTGCACGCCACCGACATCGAGCCGTTCGAACGCGACGGCGAGAAGTGGGTGCGCTTCACCGCGCACCTGGGCACCGTCGTGCAGCTGCGCCATCGACGTTGTGAAGCGCCGCTGGTCGCCCGCAAGACCATCAAGAGTTCGAATGGCCAGGCCCAGGTGCGCTACGTGATCAGCACCACCCTGGCCCTGGGTGACCGGGTCTGGCCGATCGAGTTCACCCTCGCCTGCCGCAAGTCCATGCGCTACCGCCTGTTGCTCGGTTCCAAAGCCCTGATCGACGGCCATCTGGTGGTCAATCCGGGCATCAAATATGTACAAGACAAGCCGGTGTTCCCGGTATCTACCTCCTCCACAGGTGTTGCATGAAGATCGCTGTGCTGTCGCGGAACCCGCGTCTGTATTCCACCCGCCGTCTGGTCGAAGCCGGTACCGAACGCGGGCATGAAATGGTGGTGATCGACACCTTGCGCGCCTACATGAACATTGCCAGCCACAAGCCGCAGATCCACTACCGCGGCAAACCGCTGGAGGGTTTCGACGCAGTGATCCCGCGGATCGGCGCGTCGGTGACGTTTTATGGCTGCGCGGTGTTGCGTCAGTTCGAAATGATGGGGGTGTTTCCGCTCAACGAATCGGTGGCGATCGCCCGCTCGCGGGACAAGCTGCGTTCATTGCAATTGCTGTCGCGCCGTGGCATCGGTTTGCCGGTGACCGGCTTCGCCCACTCGCCGGACGACATTCCTGATCTGATCGACATGGTCAACGGCGCGCCACTGGTGATCAAGGTGCTGGAAGGCACTCAAGGCATCGGCGTGGTGTTGTGTGAGACCGCTACCGCGGCGGAGTCAGTGATCGAGGCGTTCATGGGCCTTAAGCAGAACATCATGGTGCAGGAATACATCAAGGAAGCAGGCGGCGCCGACATCCGCTGCTTCGTGGTCGGCGACAAGGTGATCGCGGCGATGAAGCGGCAGGCCAAGCCCGGCGAGTTCCGCTCCAACCTGCACCGAGGCGGCAGCGCCAGCCTGATCAAGATCACCCCGGAAGAGCGCATGACTGCGTTGCGCGCGGCCAGGGTGATGGGGCTGACGGTAGCGGGTGTGGATATTCTGCGCTCCAACCACGGGCCGCTGGTGATGGAGGTGAACTCGTCACCGGGCCTGGAAGGGATCGAAACCACCACGGGCAAGAACGTGGCGGGGATCATCATCGAACACCTTGAGAAGAATGGCGGGCCGAACATGACCCGGACCAAAGGCAAGGGTTGAACCTTGCACCAGGCGGCCGCGAGGCCGCCTGAAATTCAAACCGCGTCTCTCGGCAGCATCAGTCCCAACGGCAACCGAACCCGCGCCTCCAGTCCGCCACCGGAGCGATTGCGCAGTTCAACATTGCCGCCGTGCATCGAAGCAATCCGCTTCACGATCGCCAGCCCCAGACCGGTGCCTTTTCCGCCCCGCGCCCGATCTCCTCGGGTGAACGGGTTGAAAATCGCCTCAAGCTCCGATGGGGCGATTCCCGCCCCACGGTCCATCACGCTCAGCACCACGTAAGGCGCACTCGTGTCACCGGACACATAGGCCGCGACATCCACGCTCCCCCCGGCATGATTCAGCGCGTTGCCAATCAGGTTGTTCAGCAAACGCTTCATCGACACCCGACGCAACGGGAACGGCTGGATCGGCTCCAGGCGCAGGCGCACTTTCTCCTCGCCCTGGTTGTACGGTGCCGCGACTTCACGCACCAGATCGCTGAGATCCACTTCCTCCACCGACTCATCCCGACCATCGCGAATGAACGCGAGGAACTGGTCGAGGATTGCGTCCATGTCTTCGATGTCGCGCACCATATCGTTGGTCAGATCCGTGCGATCCCCCATCAACTCCAGCGACAGCCGCAAACGGGTCAGCGGCGTTCGCAAGTCATGCGAGACCCCCGCCAGCATCAGCTCCCGCTCGCGGCCGGCCTGCTCGACGTCTTCAGCCATCTGGTTGAAGGCACGATAAACCTCGGCCATTTCGCTGGGGGTGTCACTGATCGGCAGGCGCACGCTGCGGCCCTGGCCAAGTTGCCGGGCGGCGTAGACCAGACGTTTCAACGGCTGATTGAGCTGGCTGACGAAAATCCACGCAGACGCCGTAGACAGCAACCCGATGGCCAGGAACCAGCCGAGCACGTTCCAGATTTTCTGGCCACGCAACGGGTGTGGATACAGTGGCACTTTCAGCCAGCCGTCACCGAGGCTCGGCGCACGAACCCACAAGGCCGGCGGCGAGTGCATACGCAAACGCACTTCGGTGTCGGCACCCAACTCCGCCTGCATCTGCCGCTGGTAGATTTCACTGTAGGGCCAGTGCTGTTCACCTTCGGGCACGCCGGCACCGACTACACGGATCAAGGTCGCGGCATCGGCGATTTTCGCGCGGTTCTCTTCGTCGGCGGCCCAGTAGGCACGCAGCGTCAGGGCGACGCCATGGCTGTATTGGCGGTCGACCAGCACGTCCTCGTTCATCAACAGATAAACCAGGGTCAATGCCTTGGAAAACAATACGACGATGAGCACCAGCCACAGGGTGCGGGAGAAGAAACTTTGGGGGAACCAGACGGGGGTTTTCATGGATAACCGCTACACACTTGCAGGAGCGAGCAATGCTCGCATATTGCGGATTGCGAGTCTGCGCAGGCGGCACTTTCGACCGTTCCCCGCAGACCCGCTCCTACAAATCACCCATCACTTGGTGGAGTTGCCATCCGGCACGAACACGTAGCCGACACCCCAGACGGTCTGGATATAGCGCGGCTTGGACGGGTCAGGTTCGATCATCCGGCGCAGACGGGAAATCTGCACGTCGATGGAACGCTCCAGGGCATCCCACTCCCGGCCACGGGCCAGGTTCATCAACTTGTCGCGGGTCAGCGGCTGACGGGCATTCATCACCAGGGCCTTGAGCACCGCAAACTCACCGGTGGTGAGCATGTGCACTTCGTCGCCGCGCTTGAGTTCGCGGGTGGCCAGGGACAGCACGTAATCGCCGAACGTGACGTTTTCTTCTTCACTGCCCGGCGCGCCCGGCACTGGTGCGGCCTGACGGCGCAGTACGGCCTTGACGCGGGCCATCAGCTCGTCCGGGTTGAACGGCTTGGCCAGGTAGTCGTCGGCGCCCAGTTCCAGGCCCTTGATACGGCTCAGCTCGTCACCCTTGGCGGTGAGCATGATGATCGGAATCTGATTGTTCGCGCCACGCAGGCGGCGGCAAGCGGTCAGGCCGTCTTCGCCCGGCAGCATCAGGTCGAGGACGACCAGGTTGAACACTTCACGCGACAGCAGACGATCCATCTGCTCGGTATTCGGTACGGCGCGGGCACGGTAGCCCTTGCTGACGAAGAAGCGTTCCAGCAGGCTGCTCAGCCCCGGATCGTCGTCAACGATGAGAATTTTTTCGCCTTCAGCAGTTTGTGCAGTGCTGCTCATTGGATGCTCCTTTTAGCTCGGCGCGCATTATGGCGTAGCTGCCGTTATACGCACCGTGTGCATTGTTAGCAGATTTTTCCTTCACTGCCAGAAAACCGGGGCTTGGGCCTACAGACTGTGTCGCCCCCGAATGACAGAACGCTGGTTATAATGCGCGGCCTTTTGTGCCAGGCAACGTCTGAATCGTTACCGCAGGTGGCCGTCCTTTATTTTCCGGGTCGCCGCAGTAATTGTTCGATTTCACGGGTCAATGGGATGCCTTTTGACCCAGGCAGCGGCAAGCGTCAGGCCGCCCCACCAGACTCCGGGCCCTTGTTTACGTGCCTGCGAGCCTGCTTTCACAATTTGTCAGGTGGTTTTATGGACAGCATCAACAGCCGCATCGCCGAGGAACTCGGCGTACGCCCACAACAGGTCGAAGCGGCCGTCGCGCTACTCGATGAAGGCTCTACCGTTCCCTTCATCGCCCGTTACCGGAAAGAAGTGACCGGCAGCCTCGATGACACCCAACTGCGTCATCTGGAAGAGCGTCTGCGCTACCTGCGAGAACTCGACGAACGGCGCATCAGCATTCTTTCCAGCATTCAGGAGCAGGGCAAACTCACCCCTGAACTGGAACGCGAAATCAAACTCGCCGACACCAAGACCCGCCTCGAAGACTTGTACCTGCCGTACAAGCAGAAGCGCCGCACCAAGGGCCAGATCGCCCTGGAAGCCGGCCTCGGCGAACTGGCCGACGGCCTGTTCAACGACCCGTCGCTGACCCCGGAAACCGAAGCCGCGCGCTTCGTCAACGCCGAAAAAGGCGTGGCCGACGCCAAGGCTGCACTGGAAGGCGCCAAGTACATCCTCATGGAGCGCTTCGCCGAAGACGCCAACCTGCTGGAAAAACTGCGCACCTACCTGAAGCAGGAAGCCACTCTCAGTGCCCGCGTGATCGCCGGCAAGGAAGAGGAAGGCGCGAAATTCCGCGATTACTTCGAACACGACGAACCACTGAAAAGCATGCCGTCGCACCGCGCACTGGCGATTTTCCGCGGCCGCAACGAAGGCATTCTCAGCTCCGCGCTGAAAGTCGGCGAAGAGCTGCCGGGCACCCTGCACCCATGCGAAGGCATGATCGGCCAGCATGTCGGCATCCAGAACCAGAACCGTCCGGCCGACAAATGGCTCGGTGAAGTGGTGCGCTGGACCTGGAAGGTCAAGCTCTACACCCACCTGGAAACCGACCTGCTCGGCGAGCTGCGCGACGGCGCCGAAACCGAAGCGATCAACGTGTTTGCCCACAACCTGCACGACTTGCTGCTGGCCGCCCCGGCCGGCCCGCGCGCCACCCTGGGTCTCGACCCGGGCCTGCGTACCGGCTGCAAGGTCGCGGTGGTCGACTCCACCGGCAAACTGCTCGATCACGCGACGGTTTACCCGCACGTGCCGCACAACAAATGGGATCAGACCATCGCCATCCTGGCCGCCCTGTGCGCCAAGCACTCGGTCGATCTGATCGCCATCGGCAACGGCACCGCCAGCCGTGAAACCGACAAGTTGGCGATCGAGCTGATCAAAAAATACCCAGCGATGAAAATGACCAAGGTCATGGTCTCCGAGGCCGGTGCATCGGTGTATTCGGCATCGGAACTGGCAGCCAAGGAATTCCCGGATCTGGACGTGTCGATCCGTGGCGCGGTCTCGATTGCCCGTCGTCTGCAGGATCCACTGGCCGAACTGGTGAAGATCGACCCGAAATCCATCGGTGTCGGCCAGTACCAGCACGACGTGTCGCAGCTGAAACTGGCACGCGGTCTGGACGCCGTGGTCGAGGACTGCGTGAACGCCGTGGGCGTGGACGTGAACACCGCCTCCGTGGCACTGCTGGCGCGGATCTCCGGCCTCAACGCGACTCTGGCGCAGAACATCGTGGCCCACCGGGACGAGCACGGCGCGTTCAAGACCCGCGCGGCACTCAAGAAAGTCGCGCGTCTGGGCGAGAAAACCTTCGAACAGGCTGCCGGCTTCCTGCGAGTGATGAACGGCGACAACCCGCTGGACTCCTCGGCCGTTCACCCGGAGGCCTATCCGTTGGTGCAGCGCATCGCCGCCGAGACCGACCGCGACATCCGCTCGCTGATCGGTGACGCCGCGTTCCTCAAGCGTCTGGATCCGAAGAAATTCACCGACGAGACCTTCGGTCTGCCAACCGTCACCGACATCCTGCAGGAATTGGAAAAGCCGGGGCGCGACCCGCGTCCGGAATTCAAGACCGCCGAGTTCCAGGAAGGCGTCGAGGACCTGAAGGACCTGCAACTGGGGATGATCCTCGAAGGCGTAGTGACCAACGTGACCGCGTTCGGTGCGTTCGTCGATATCGGCGTGCACCAGGACGGTCTGGTGCACATTTCGGCGCTGTCGGAGAAATTCATCAAGGATCCGCGCGAAGCGGTGAAGGCCGGTGACGTGGTGAAAGTGAAGGTCATGGAAGTCGACATCCCGCGCAAACGCGTCGGCCTGTCGATGCGCATGAGCGACACCCCGGGCGAGAAGATCGACGGTGCCCGTGGTTCGCGTCCGGGCTCGGCGCCACGCCAGTCCCAGGGTTCGGCTCCGCGCAAGGAAACCACCCCGGCGGCGCCGGTCAATAACGCAATGGCCTCGCTGTTCGCCAACGCCAAGCAGTTGAAGAAACGCTGATGGACATGCCGGTCGGGCTCGTCGAGAGCGCGTTTTTCAAGCTGTTGGGCTGCCGTCTGCACAGCCTGGAAACCGGGGTGGCGCAAGTCGCCCTGGCGCTGGAACCCGAACTGCGCAACCGCGGCGGCAAGCTGCACGGCGGTGCGCTGTTCAGTCTGGTGGACATTGCCATGGGGCTGGCCTGTTCCAGCACCCACGGTTTTGACCAGCAGAGCGCGACCATCGAGTGCAAGATCAACTACATCCGCGCCGTCTCTGAAGGCGAGGTGATGTGCACGGCGCGGGTGATCCACCCGGGCCGGCGCACGCTGGTGGTCGAAGCCGACGTGATGCAGGGCGACAAACTGGTCGCAAAAGCGCAAGGCACGTTCGCTGTCCTGTAGATGTTGTTCATCATTTTGAGTTAATTTCGGCGCTGTGATCGCAGCGTCGAGCTTTTCTGTGGGAGCGGGCAAGCCCGCTCCCACAGGGACCGCGTAATCTTCGCGTGCATCGGCCAGATTCAGGGAGTGAAGTTGGCGTTTCAACGGGGGCTTCAGAGCCCGAAAAACCAGGCGAAAACGCCAGTTTCAACTTCACCCTTGTAGACCGTCCTGCCCACCCCCATATTGGGGCGACTGACGCGTGAAGGAATCCAAATTGAGCGAACTTCTCAACCGCCGCCTGGCTCTGCTCGGCGAGCGCGCTAACCTCTCTCTGCTTGAGCAGTGCCTTCACGGTATCGAACGTGAATGCCTGCGCGTGACCGGCGAAGGCCGCCTGGCCCAAACGCCGCACCCGGAAAGCCTGGGTTCCGCGCTGACCAACGAACAGATCACCACCGACTATTCCGAGTCGCTGCTGGAATTCATCACGCCCGCCCTGCCAGACCCTGCCGATACCCTGGCGAGCCTGGACAAGATTCATCGCTTTGCCTACAGCAAGCTCGGCAACGAGTACCTGTGGAGTCCATCGATGCCGTGCCCGTTGCCGGCCGAGGAAGACATTCCGATCGCCTATTACGGCAGCTCCAACATCGGTCAGCTCAAGTACGTCTACCGCAAGGGCCTGGCCCTGCGTTACGGCAAGACCATGCAGTGCATCGCCGGGATTCACTACAACTTCTCCCTGCCGGAAAAGCTCTGGCCGCTGCTGAAAGAAGCCGAAGGCTTCGTCGGCACCGACCGGGATTTCCAGTCGTCGTCCTATATCGCGCTGATTCGTAACTTCCGGCGCTACAGCTGGCTGCTGATGTACCTGTTCGGTGCTTCACCGGCGCTGGATGCCGGTTTCCTGCGTGGTCGCCCGCACCAGCTGGAGCAACTGGATCCGGACACCCTGTACCTGCCCTACGCTACCAGCCTGCGCATGAGCGACCTCGGTTACCAAAGCAACGCCCAGGCCGGCCTGACCCCGTGCTACAACGACCTGACGAGCTACACCGATAGCCTGCGCAAAGCGGTGGCCACGCCGTACGCGCCGTACGTCGAAGTCGGCACGCACCAGGATGGCGAGTGGGTGCAACTGAACACCAACATCCTGCAGATCGAAAACGAGTACTACTCCAACATCCGCCCGAAACGCGTGACCTACACCGGCGAGCGGCCGATCCAGGCCTTGATGGCCCGTGGCATCCAGTACGTCGAAGTGCGCTGCCTGGACATCAACCCGTTCCTGCCGATGGGCATCGACCTCACCGAGTCGCGCTTCCTCGATGCGTTTCTGCTGTACTGCGCGCTGAACGAAAGCCCGCTGCTGACTAACATCAGCTGTGGCAACGCCACGTCGAACTTCCTCAGCGTGGTCAAGGAAGGCCGTCGTCCTGGCCTGCAATTGCAGCGTGACGGCCAACCGGTCGAGCTGAAGGCGTGGGCTGCCGAACTGCTGGAGAAAATCGCTCCGCTGGCGGCGCTGCTGGATCAAAGCCATGGCGGCGATGCCCATAGCAAGGCGCTGGATGCACAGCTGGCCAAGGTCAAGGATTCGTCCCTGACGCCTTCGGCCCAGGTGTTGGCAGCCATGGCCACGCACAAGGAAAGCTTCGCGCAGTTCTCCCTGCGCCAGAGCCAGGCCCACGCCGAGTTCTTCCGCAGCGAGCCGTTGGCGGCTGAAGAGCAAGCGAGGTTCGAAGAACTCGCGCGCTCGTCGCTGGCACAACAGGCTGAGCTGGAGCAGAACGAGGTGGGCGATTTCGACGTGTTTGTCGGGTCGTATCAGGCGAGTATTCTGGCGATCAGTAACTGACACTTCCTTCCCTGATCGTTGATCGTTCCCACGCTCTGCGTGGGAACGATCAAAAAAGCCTCCAGGGACGCGGAGCGTCACGCACTGAATCCCCACGCAGAGCGTAGTAACTATCAGGTTTTGTCAGTTAGATTTTTCCGCTCATAAGCTCATTCTAAATAGTTATTTATTTTTAGATTCTTAGATCATTTAGTCTCCTTTCACGCCGACGCTCGGTCGCCTGATATGGAGCTTTTCAATGAAACTGAATTTCCCGCTTCGCCTGCTGGCCGTGGCCTCTCTGGCTGCTGCGAGCTTCCTGGCTCAGGCCGCCGACCTCACCGTCGCCTACCAGACCACCGTTGACCCGGCGAAAGTCGCTCAGGCCGACGGCGCCTATGAAAAAGCCACCAAGGCCGACATCAACTGGCGCAAATTCGATAACGGTGCCGACATCATTGCCGCCATCGCGTCCGGTGACGTGCAGATCGGTTACCTCGGTTCCAGCCCGCTGACCGCCGCGATCACCCGCAAGGTCCCAGTGGAAACCTTCCTCATCGCCACCCAGATCGGCGCCGCCGAAGCGCTGGTCGCCCGCGACGGCTCCGGCATCAAGACCCCGCAGGATCTGGTCGGCAAGAAAATCGCCGTGCCGTTCGTGTCCACCGGTCACTACAGCCTGCTGGCCGCGCTGAAGCACTGGAACATCGACCCTTCGAAAGTCACCGTCCTCAACCTCGCCCCGCCGGCGATCATTGCCGCGTGGAAACGCGGTGACATTGACGCCACCTACGTCTGGGATCCGGCCCTGGGTGTGGCCAAGGAAAACGGCAAAGTGCTGATCACGTCTGGTGAACTGGCCAAGTTCGGCGCGCCGACCTTCGACGCCTGGATCGTGCGCAAGGACTTCGCCGAGAAGCACCCGGAAATCGTCACCGCCTTCGCCAAGGTCACCCTCGACGCCTACGCCGACTACCGCAAGGACCCGAAAGCCTGGCTGGCCAATCAAAGCAACGTCGACAAGCTAGTGAAACTGTCGGGCGCCAAGGCCAGCGACATCCCATTGCTGCTGCAAGGCAACGTCTACCCGCTGGCGGCGGATCAGGTCAGCGACCTCGGTGCACCGACCACCAAAGCCATCACCGATACCGCCGCGTTCCTCAAGGAACAAGGCAAGGTCGAAGCGGTACTGCCGGACTACGCGCCGTACGTCAGCGCCAAGTACATCACCAACTGATCGGGAGTTGACTGCGATGGCCTTGCTACAGCTGGAGCGCATCAGCGCACAGTATCCCGGCAGCCCGGAACCGGTACTGTCCGACATTTCCCTGACCCTCGGCCCGCAGCAATTGCTGGTGGCCCTTGGCCCGTCCGGCAGTGGCAAGACTTCACTGTTGAACCTGATTGCCGGCTTCGTCGAACCGAGCGCCGGCCGCATCACCCTCGATAACGTGCCGGTCGAAGGCCCGAGCGCCGAACGCGGCGTGGTGTTCCAGGACGACGCCCTGCTGCCCTGGCAGGACGTGCTGGCCAACGTCGCCTTCGGTCTGGAACTGGCCGGTGTGGCCAAGGACAAACGCGAACTGCGTGCCCGGGAAATGCTCGCGCTGGTCGATCTTTCCGGTTTTGAACACCGTCGCATCTGGCAGCTTTCCGGTGGCCAGAAACAGCGCGTCGGCCTGGCCCGCGCCCTCGCGGCGGACCCGCGTGTATTGCTGATGGACGAGCCCTTCGGCGCCCTCGATGCCTTCACCCGCGAACAGATGCAGGAACTGTTGCTGCAAGTCTGGCAACGCACCGCCAAACCGGTGTTCCTGATTACTCACGACATTGAAGAAGCGGTGTTCCTCGCCACCGACCTGATTCTGCTGGCGCCGAATCCGGGGCAGATCGTCGAGCGTCTGCACCTGGACTTCGGCCAGCGTTATGCCGCCGGTGAGTCGGCACGGGCGATCAAGTCCGACCCGCGTTTTATCGAAACCCGCGAACACGTGCTCGCCAAAGTGTTCTCGCAACGCAGCGCCGTTCAGCGGCAGGAGCGCGCATGAGCAGTTACGACGTTTCCGCCACCGCCGTGAAACCCGCCGCCACATCAGTGGCGATTCCCGTGCGTCGCCGCCTCAGCACCCGCTGGATCAGCCTGCTGACCCTGTTCGCCTTGCTAGTGATCTGGTGGGCCGTCACGGCCACCGGTCTGATCGAACCGCTGTTCCTGCCGCCGCCCTCCGCCGTGCTGCAAAAAGGCTGGTTGCTGGCGACCACGGGCTATATGGATTCGACGTTGTGGCAGCACTTGGGCGCGAGCCTCAGTCGCATCGGCCTGGGCCTGGGTTTTGCGATTTTGACCGCGGTGCCGATAGGCATTGCCATCGGCGCCAATCGCATCGCCCGTGGTGTGCTCGATCCGCTGATCGAGTTCTACCGCCCGATTCCGCCACTGGCTTATCTGCCGTTGATTGTGATCTGGTGCGGTATCGGTGAGTTGTCGAAAGTGCTGCTGATCTACCTGGCGATTTTCGCCCCGATCGCGATTGCCACCGCCACCGGCGTGCGCACCGTCGACCCGGCCAAATTGCGCGCTGCGCAATCGTTGGGCGCCACTCGCGCACAACTGATCCGCCATGTGATTTTGCCGAGCGCCCTGCCGGACATTTTGACCGGAGTGCGCATTGGCCTGGGTGTCGGCTGGTCGACGCTGGTCGCCGCCGAACTGATCGCGGCCACCAGCGGCCTGGGCTTCATGGTGCAGTCGGCCGCGCAGTTTCTGGTCACCGATGTGGTGGTGCTGGGGATTCTGGTCATCGCCCTGATCGCCTTCGCCATGGAAATGGGCCTGCGCGCCCTGCAACGCAAACTGGTGCCATGGCACGGCCAGGCCCACTGATTTTTTCAGCACTGACAACCCCGACAGTTTCGGGGCCCCGGAATTGAAGAGAACCACCATGAGCAGCCTGAACATCACCCCGTTAAGCTCGGCCCTCGGCGCACAGATCAGCGGCGTCGACATCAGCCAGCCGCTGAACCTGGAACAGCGCGACGCCATCGAGCAGGCACTGCTCAAATACCAGGTGCTGTTCTTCCGCAATCAACCAATCGAACCGTCGCAGCAAGCGCGTTTCGCCGCCTACTTCGGCGACCTGCACATTCACCCGATCTACCCGAACGTGCCGGAACAACCGCAAGTGCTGATCCTCGACACCGCCGTCACCGACGTGCGCGACAACGCGATCTGGCACACCGACGTGACCTTCCTGCCGACCCCGGCCATGGGCGCGGTGCTCAGCGCCAAGCTGTTGCCGGAGTTCGGTGGCGATACGTTGTGGGCCAGCGGAATTGCCGCATATGAAGCGCTGTCAGCGCCGATGAAAGCACTGCTCGAAGGACTGACCGCGACTCACGATTTCACTCGCTCGTTTCCGCTGGAGCGCTACGGCAATACCCCGGAGGCACTGGCGCAGTGGGAAGAAGCACGACGCAAGAACCCACCGCTGTCGCACCCGGTGATTCGCACGCACCCGGTGAGCGGACGCCGTTCGTTGTTCGTCAACGAAGGGTTCACGTCGAAGATCAATGAGCTCTCGGAAACCGAGAGCGAAGCGGTGTTGAAGTTCTTGTTCGCGCATGCGACACGGCCGGAGTTCACCATTCGCTGGCGCTGGCAGAAGGATGACATCGCGTTCTGGGACAACCGCGTGACGCAGCATTACGCAGTGGATGATTACCGCCCGGCGCGGCGGGTGATGCAGCGGGCTACGGTGTTGGGGGATGTGCCGTTTTTCAGGTGAAAGCCTCAACGAGAAAACTTACCCTCCTGAAATGTTCCGCTTGTCGGAGCACTGTACAAAGAAACAGCCTTCGCTTTCATAACGAATAAAAATGAAGTAAAAATCCGCTTACCGAATAGTGAGTGGTGAATCGCATGGTCACAAAAGAAGAAATCCAGGGTTTCATTCGTGCGCAGGTCGACAGGGAGTTCTTTGATGAACTAGAGGTCCTGATGTAGTGGTCAACTAATCCCGGACACGACTTTAAGTTTTTCTTCGGCGCGAGCTGGTGCCAACCCACCATTGAATTG